>NZ_JBXBCF010000037.1:0-20763 GCF_056784235.1 Kovacikia sp. CALU 1929 | reverse complement strand
CATTGCCATTCCTCGTCGGTCAAGTCACTGTCATAAAATGGTTGACTCATGCTCTCAAGCGCAGGTAGATGAATGACTTAGGTATCGCTCTTTCCGTCTCCTGATCACCATTTACTTCATATCTATTTACAAACAGTTTCTGAGTGGCGACAAAAACGCCCCTGACATTAATTGCAAAAGTTGGTCAAATTCTTCTAGCGAGAACTGGTCAATCGGTGCGACGATGGCGATGCCCGCATTGTTGACGAGAATGTTGAGACCACCGAGGGTGTTGACGGTTTTGGCAACGGCGTGTTTTACCGCTTCTACATCGGCACTGTCAGCCCGAATTGCCAAAGCTTTTCCACCTGCCGCTTCAATACCTTTCACCGCCTGATCTGTTTTTTGGGGCGAACTGCTTTAGGTAAGGGCAACAGCTGCCCTATCGCGGGCGAGACGTTCAGACATGCGCCGAGTTACTGATTATTTCTGCTCAAGAAAGTCCAGCAACGCGGGATTGACCTGGTCGGCGTGAGTCCAGTTGATAGCGTGCGGCCCGCCGGGAATGACAACAAGTTGACTGTTTTTAATCAGCTTTGGCAGTCTTGCTGCAGTGGACTCCAGCGGCAAAATGCGATCGGCATCGCCATGGATGATCAGGGTTGGTACATCAATGCGGGGCAGATCATTGCGGAAATCGGTGAGCCAGGACGGTACACAGTTTAAAGTCCCTTTAGCAGAAGCCCCTGCTGCCACATTCCAACTGGCTTGAATTGCCTCATTGCTGATGCGATCGCCCAGCAGCACATCCACATTGAAGAATTCTCTGAAAAATGCAGAGAAGTAGGCTGGACGGTCTTCAACGATCGCTTTCATGATGCCGTCGAAAACGCTTTGGTCAACGCCTTCAGGATTATCATCGGTCTTCAGCAAAAAGGGCGGCACTGGAGCCATCAGCACGGCTTTCTGCACCCGCTCTGAGCCATACTTGCCAAGATAGCGCGTGACTTCGCCTGTTCCCATTGAGAAGCCGACCAGCACAGCATCCTGCAAGTCAAGTTTGGTCATCAGCGTGTTCAAATCGGCGGCGAAGGTATCGTAGTCATATCCAAACGAGGGTTGGCTAGAAGCACCGAATCCTCGGCGATCGTAGGTGATTACTCGATATCCTGCGTTCAGTAAAACTAAAACCTGCTTCTCCCAGGAATGTCCGTTCAATGGAAATCCATGAATCAGAACAATCGGTTGTCCTACCCCAAGATCTTCGTAGTAGAGATCGATGGTTGCAGAGTTTTCTTGATCAACGGTAATGTAAGGCATGAGAGGTTTCTCCGTTGTAAATTATTGACCTTCAGCACACAATCAAACTCCGATCCGTTTAGCAATTACCAACGCCGTAAAGCTGGTCTAATTTTCTGTAAACTTCAGCACAATTTTGCCCCGTGTTCCTCCCTGCTCTAGACGCTGATGTGCCAGAACGACCTGATCCCAAGACCATACTGAATCAATCACTGGGCGAAGCTGATGACGCTCGATGAGTTTTGTCAAAGCCTCTAATTTTGCTCGGTACTGGGGTGAAAGAACAAAATGAATCGTCAGATTCTTACCCCATGCTTCAAGAAGCGATTGCGGTATTGCAATGTCTACAATGCTTGTAAGCCTACCAAAGGGACGAATGATTTCTAGACTACGCTGAATTGTTTCTCCGCCGATCGTATCTAGAACTAAATCCACACCCAGTCCATTTGTTTCTTGACGAATGACTTCTACGTAATCTTCATTTTTGTAATCAATCACTCGATCTGCGCCCAGTTCTGTCACGAAATCTCGGTTTCTAGAACTACACGTCGCAAAAACGTATGCCCCTATCGCTTTGGCGAGTTGAACTGCAATTGAACCCACTCCACCCGCACCCGCATGGATGAGAACTGTTTCACCAACTTGTAGATTGCCCCTAGTCACTAGACAATCCCAAGCCGTTCCGCCCGCAAGCGGAAAAGAAGCTGCTTCAATGTGCGATAGATTTGCAGGCTTCAATGCAACAATCGCTGCGTCAGCCACATGATACTGAGCGTAGCTACCGAATTCTCCAAAAATTTGCGGCGAGTAATATACGTTGTCTCCCACCTTGAAATCAGTCACAGCTTCGCCAATTGCCTCAATCACCCCTGAGACATCGACTCCAATGATGGCGGGTAATTGCACCAGTTCTTTGTAATCACCACGACGAGTTTGGTAATCGACCGGGTTGATCGAGGTTGCACAAACTCTGACTAACACCTGAGTCGCCTTCATTGTTGGTATGGGAACCGTTTGAATCTCAAATTTCTCAGCATCACCAAACGCAGTTAATACAGCCGCTTTCATAGATTCCATCTGTGCCAACTCTCCTTTTCAAACAAACAGTGATGGGATTTCGATATCACTTAGCTATACGTATCTGGAGCCTAGCCAGTTCCAATGCTCGGTTTCTTTAGACGATTAGCCGTCGCCGCCGAGTCTAATGTCCAGCGCATTAACCCCCTCGCTGATCGCTGTTCCTCCACTGGTCAGCTCCAAGATCAACCGATTAAGGGCAGGAGTTCGCAGAAGCTCCACGATAGTTGCAGCGACATCGTCGCGGGCGATTTCGGTGGGAAACTTGGCGAGGCCCAGGTCAACCCGTCCCGTCCCAGGCTCGTTTGTCAGCGCGGATGGACGCACAATCAACCAGTCGAGGTCGGTCAGAACCAGTTGCGTCTCAGCCTTCTTCTTCTCGACCATATAGTGTTCGAATGACTCATCCATGCGCCGCTCGCGCCATGCCTCGGGAAAGACCGAGACAAGTACGAAGCGCCGTACCCCGGCGCGTTCTGCGGCGGTGTACAGCTTCCCCGGCCCGTCGCCGTCAACGAGGGTGGTCGCCTCGTTGCTTTCCTTGCCACCCGCGCCAGCGCTAAACACGATCGCATCGCAGCCGCGCATGGTCGCAGCCAGTTCGTCAACCGACATCGCCACTAGGTCGCCCCGCACCGTCTGAATCCCGCCCAAGGCGATCGCCTCCGCCTGCTCTGGTCGCCGCACGAGACCGATAGGTTCATCGCCCGCCTCGGCAAGTTGTACCGCTACTCGGCGACCGATGCCACCAGCGATGCCGATGATAAAGACTTTCATCGTTACTCTCCTGCTTGGGTGTGGCGATCGCCTTGGGCGACTAAGCGCTGAGCGGCCGGGGCCGACGAAGCTGGGTTCTGGCCAGTGATTAGCAGTCCGTCCTCGACGACGTGGGGCCCCCAGTCCGGCCCACTTGAATAGATACCGCCCTTAGCCTTTAGATCGTCCTCCACAAGGAATGGCACCACATCGGTCAGTCCGACAGCAGCTTCCTCAGTGTTGGTGAAACCAGTCACCTGCTTGCCCTCGACCAGTGGTCGGCCCTCAGCAGTCTTCGCGTGACGCAGCACGCCCGGCCCATGGCAGACCAGCGCGACTGGTTTGTTCGCCGCGAGGAAGCTCTCGATCAGGTCGGACGAGTCCTTGCTCTCGGACAGATCCCACATCGGGCCATGGCCGCCGGGGTAGAACACCGTATCGAAGTCGTCCGCAGAGACATCGGCAAGCTTGACGGTGTTCGCCAGCGCCTTGCTTGCCTCGGCGTCCGCCTCAAAGCGATGGGTTTCGTCGGTCTGGAAGTCAGGCTCGTTGCTCTTCGGATCGAGTGGCGGTTGTCCGCCCTTCGGAGAAGCAAGCGTAATCTCGTAGCCAGCCTCTTTAAACACGTAATAGGGAGCAGCAAGCTCTTCGAGCCAGAAGCCGGTTTTGCGACCGGTGTCGCCGAGCTGGTCGTGCGAAGTCAAAACCATTAGAACTTTCATTTCATTCTCCTTCCGCTAGTAATTAGGGCGCTCTTTCCGCGCAGGTTCTCGACTTGCTCACCGTGTCTCGGCGAGCGTCTTTCCGATGTTGTTGCAGAAAACGTGGAGGATGCGATCGCGGCCATGCCGGTAACCGTAACGAGAATGACGCTGCGCCTGCTGATCCCGATCTCGTTGTCATGATGCATAAAGATAAGAACCTTTCATTGTTGCCTTTAGCGATCGCCGTGTTTGTCGCCTTTAATATGGCTTTATTTTTTCTGACATCTGAATTTGAATCTCTCCTCTGCTTAAGTGAATGCTTTAACAGAGCAGTCTCTGCTGTCACTGATGCAAAACTCACGGAACAATTGCAGTGACGCGGATTTCAATCCGCATCGTTGGGAGTCCAAGAGCTGCAACTCCGACCTGTGTCCAAATTGGGGCATGATTGGGCATGTAGTGGCGATATAGCCTGACCATCACGTCGTTGACCTCTGAGGGCAACCCGCCAACATGGTAAGAATTGATGTGAACGACATGCTCCCAACCCGCACCGGCAGTTGCCAAAGTTCGCTCTACGTTCCGAAATGCCTGAGCTATCTCGTCCGCCAGCAATTCGGGAATTTGCAGATTGTCATCCCAACCGCCTTGACCCGATGTCTCCACGCGATCGCCAATTTTGGCCGCTTGCGAGTAATGCAAGTTATTCAGCATGTATTCCCCATAACCAGGGGTAACAAAAAACTTGGGCTTATTCATGGTTTTCCTTAGTAGTGGTTTAAGCCGTTTGTAAATTCACATTTTTGAGTACCTAAACTAGAATGATGCGGCTGCCCCAATTTCAACCAATGTTTCTTTTGAGCTATATAGAGCGATGGCTAGGTTTCCTAAGATCGTGAGCGCATTTTAATTGTTCAAGAGTGGCAACATTCGCACTCCAATCAGTTCAATGGAGCGCATCAGTTGGGTGTGGTTCATCTGCGCGTTGTCCATTTGAAACGTTACTCTCGAAATGCCGCCGAGCGATTCACTGTGACGGCGAATTTTCTCCGCCACTTCTTCGGGACTGCCGACCAGTAACGCGCCGGTCGCGCCGCGCTGCGCGTCAAAAGCGGCGCGTGTAACAGGCGGCCAGCCTCTCTCTCTGCCGATCTTAGTGAAGGTCTCGGCGTAGCCCGGAAAGAACTCTTCAACAGCTTGTTCAGTCGTATCGGCGACATAACCGATTGAATGCAATGAAACTTTCAACGTTTCGGGTGCGTGCCCGGCGTACTCTCCGGCATCGCGGTATAAATCTATGAGCGAGCGAAAGCGATGCGTTTCGCCGCCGATAATGGCGACCACGAGCGGCAGTCCAAGCATTCCAGCGCGGAGGAAAGATTGCGGCGTACCGCCAACCCCGATCCAGATGGGAAACGGCTTTTGCAGCGGACGCGGATAAATTGCTTGGTTTTCCAACGCGGGGCGAAATTTGCCCGACCAATTGACCGTTTCATTGTCCCGAATTTTGAGCAATAGTTCGAGCTTTTCAGCGAAAATCTCATCGTAATCGCCAAGACTAAATCCAAATAGCGGAAAGGCTTCGGTGAACGAGCCGCGCCCGACAACCATTTCGGCACGACCTTTTGAAATCAAATCGAGCGTGGCGAATTGTTGGAACACACGCACCGGGTCAGCCGCGCTCAGCACCGTAACCGCGCTGGTCAGACGGATGCGCTCGGTGCGTGCGGCGGCAGCGGCGAGAATAACCGCGTTTGCCGAATCTAAAAATTCATGCCGATGATGCTCGCCGATACCGAAGATATCCAAGCCGGAACGATCCGCCTGCTCTATTCTCTCCAGCAGTTCGGCGACAGACTGCGCGGCATCCGCCGTTTCACCATTTTCACTCGTTCCAACCGAGGCAAAACTGTCAATTCCAACTTCCATATCATTTCCCAAGCGTTTTGCCAATGAAATAGACTTAATCCAAAACAGTAGAAAGCCTTGCTGTACGAGTTAAGTGGCTGTTCTCTCGCTCAGCAAAGAACGCCTAACCATCGTTAACTCAGAGGGGGGGCGCTACTACTGCGATCTGAATTATCAGGGAGCGGAATGAATTCGGTTTCACCGGGAACCGCCGGGAAGCGGCGGTCTTGCCAATCTCGTTTTGCCTGCTCGATACGCGCTGAGCGGCTCGACACAAAGTTCCAGTACTTTGTGCGATCGCCCACTGGTGCCCCGCCGATAATCATTGCTTTTGCCTCAGCCCCCGCCCGGATATCTACTGATTCATCCGGCGCTAAAACGGCTAGACGATATGGCTCTAACGGCTCTCCATTTACGAACAGGCCGGATGTGACGCTATAAACTGCCCTTTCTAAACCTTCTGTTGGCGCTAGCTGAAATTGACTACCCTCCGTGAAAACGAGCGCTAGGTAAAGAGTAGCAGAGTAGGTTTTAACGGGTGATTGGTGAGACTGGTAGCTACCGGCTATCAAGGTCGCACTGGTGCCTGTTTGAATCCACCTCGGTAAATCAGTCGCCGGATAATGTGAAAAGCTGGGTTCAACTTCTTCAGCGCTTTCGGGGAGGGCAATCCAGGTCTGAATGCCGTGAAGAGTAGATTCTTTCTCTCTAAAGCTCTCGGGCGATCGCTCAGAATGAACAATACCTTTGCCCGCTGTCATCCAGTTCACCTCGCCCGGAAAGATCTCTTGTACTGTACCTAGACTATCTCTATGCAGAAGGCTTCCTTCAAACAAATAGGTAACCGTCGCTAAATTGATGTGTGGATGGGGTCTAACATCGACGCCTTTTCCAGCCGGGAGAATAGCTGGGCCTAAGTGATCAAAGAAGATGAAAGGTCCAACCATTTTTAGGGTTTCACTCGGCAAGATGCGCTGTACACTAAATCCACCTAAGTCATGCTTTTCAGGCGTAATTAATTGCTGAATACTCATTTTTTACGATCCATTCTTAGTTGACGCTGTGGACGAAAATACAACCTTAGTTCTGTTGCTGCTTCAGATTCTTGCCTAACTCAACTTCAATATAATGAGTTCCAAGACTCGATTTCTTTCAGATTCTTAGGACAACTTTTCAGATTCTTATAGTGCTAGCGAATCTGCTTGGGGGTCTTTCCCGTGAATCGCTTGAAGTGCTGCGTCAAATGGCTTTGACTGGAGAAGCCTACTTTTAGGGCAATGTCTGCGATCGCCAAATCTGTTTTCGATAGCATCAACTTTGCCTGTTCCACGCGCTGTTGAATCACGTACTGACGGGGAGAAATTCCCATTGTTTGCTTAAACAAACCCGCAAAGTAAGTCGAACTAACGTTGATCACTTCTGCAAGTTCAGCCAGTGATAATTCTCGATCGAGGTGAGTCTGAATGTAGTCAAGCACTTGCTGCAATCGAGTGTGCGTTAAGCCTTTGTAATTGGCTTCAATGGTTGGCGTTGTAGTTGTTAGCATGGTTTACAAATTGGCAAGTTGTTTAACAAAACAGGTAAAAACTAGCAATCGCGCATGCGATCGCTGTAATATTTTGCATTGCCGATCGACTACTGCGCTACATACCCACCATCTACCATCAACGTTTCACCTGTTACGAACGATGCCAGGTCAGATGATAAAAACAGGACTGCATTGGCAACTTCAAGCGGTGTTCCAATTCGTCCGATCGGGTGAAGTCCTGTTATGTAAGCTTTGATCTCATCCTGCCCACCTGTAGCTGCTTCAAACATATCTGTTTCGATTGCTGCTGGTGCAACGACATTGATGCGAATCCCCGCTTTGGCATATTGGAGCGCAGCAGCTTTTGTTAAGCCTACTACTGCATGTTTACTCGCGGTGTAGAGAGATTGGGTAGGAACTGCAACGACTCCAGCCCCAGATGATGTATTGACGATCGAACCACTTCCCTGTTTCAACATCTGAGCGATTTCATATTTCATCGACAACCAAACGCCTTTGACATTGACGTTCATAGTGCGGTCATATTCAGCTTCTGTTTGCTCAATCAATGAAGGATTTTCGCCGACCATTCCTGCATTATTAAAGGCAATATCTAACCGACCAAAAACGCTAACCGCTTTATCAACCATTGCTTGAACATCGGCTTCTTTTGTGACATCTGCTTGCACAAAAATCGCCTCTCCGCCAGCTTCCTCGATCAATCGAACAGTTTCTTCACCTTCATCCATTCGACGACCCACCACCACCACCTTTGCTTGCTGTTTGGCATAAGCGATCGCAGTTGCTCTACCGATTCCCGAAGTTCCACCAGTGACTAGCGCCACTTTATCTTGCAGTATCATTCTGTTTCTCCTGTTTTAATTTCATCAGTTTGTATCGGGTAAGTTTGTCTCAGCAACTCAGTGACCTCTTGCGCGATCGCAATCAAAGCATGATTAACTGAGGAGTTGCGAAGAGAATCAGTTTGAGGTGTACTTTCATGCCCAGAATCATTCTTACTTTGCACTAGTAAATGCGTCATAGAATTATCCTCAATGAAATCCTGATTTGTAATTGATTAAATCAATACGAAGAAATTCAGTTGTTGGCATGGTAATGTTTGACATGGTTCAAAAAGCGGCAGTTTTGTTCAGCGAAACAGGCAAAATCTAGCTATCAAATTTTGATAGCTTATAGTACTTACAGACAAGTCAGATATGAAGTGAGAGCAAAGATCGGGGAACTTAATGACTTGCAGCAATCATGGCAGCCATCAACTCCGTCGTGTTCCAGCGCTCGGTATACCGAATTCCATTGATAAACAGGGCTGGGGCAGTCGTTACTCCACTCTGTATTCCGCCTTCGATGTCTTCATTGATGAGATCGACATGCGCTTGTTTAGACAACTCTTTGAGAAATTGAGGGATATCAAGCCCTAAATCATTGGCGTACTCGACAAGATAACCGTTCTCCAACCTTTGTTGATGGTCAAACAAAGTATCGCTCATTAACCAAAACTGTCTTTGGGCGGCGGCGGCAACGGCTGCTTGGGCTGCCCGTTGAGCATGAGGGTGAATCTGTGCTTGTGGAAAATGGCGGAAGATGAAGCATAAGTAATCCTCTCCAAAAGCAGCACTCAGTTTTTGTTTGATTCCTCTAATCAGCTTGTAAACGTCCGCACTTTTGGAGTCTTGATAATCTCCATACATCACCAGCACGACCTTGGCACTCAGCACACCTTGCATCCAATCTTGGGTTGAAGGTGGGATAAGTAAGGAACTCTGGCTACGATCGTTGCTCATCTTTCTACATCCGTAGCAGACAGGAAACCTTGCAATTCACTTGCTCGATTCACTTAACTGCATCTCTATTTGCATAAATTCAATATAGGTGGTCGCCTTCAAGCTGTCGCCTACAGCAAGTTAAAATTTTTACAGTACAAATTGATAGAGTAACCGTGCCATCGCAGAGTAGAAGGCAAGCTCTAACTTAAGTTAGAACCCCAATGCGATCGAAAGTACACCCTATAAACTGACAATTCCGCGCTTAACAGCAACAATCACAGCTTGAGTCCGATCGCTGACATCTAACTTATTCAAAATCCGGTTGACATGAGATTTAACCGTGCCTTCACCGATACTCAAAGCAGTCGCAATCTCGGCATTGCTCATCCCCTGTGCGAGTGAGCGGAGTACTGCTAGTTCTCTTTCACTCAGTTCTGGATTGCTGAGGCGTTGAACCAACTTTGCTCCTACATCGGGCGGAATATACTTCTGACCCCGATGAACGGTACGAATCGCATTCAGAAGCTCGTCAGGTTCAGTTTCTTTCAACAGGTATCCTTTTGCGCCTGCCTGCAATCCTCGATAGATATCTTCGTCACTATCATACGTGGTCAGGACAATAATTCGAGCCGATTTAGCAGTGGCACAAATTGCACCGATCGCAGCAACTCCTTCCACTTCCGGCATTCGCAGATCCATCAACGTGACATCCGGTTGGTGTTCTTCAAATAGCGCGATCGCTTGTTCCCCATTTTCGGCTTGGGCAATCACCTGCATCTCTGGGTCACGATTAATAATCGTGGCTAATCCCTGCCGAAAAATGGCATGATCGTCCGCAATCAAAACCCGAATGGTCGTGGCTTGGCTCATCGTGATGCTACTTCCGATTGATGGTGACAATAATCTCTGTTCCCTGCCCAGGTTGACTCCGAATCGTGAGTTGTGCGCCGATGCGCTCTGCCCGTTCGCTCATGCCTAGTAAGCCAAAACCCTCAGAGGCTGGAATACTCCCAACTCCAAAGCCCTGCCCATTGTCTCTTACGCGCAAGCAAACCTGATCGCGATCGTAGACTAGCTGCACTCGAATTTCGTCAGCATTGGCGTGTCTAATCGCATTGGTTAAGGCTTCCTGCCCCATTCGCAGTAGGTTACTCTCGACTTCAGCCGGTAGAGAATACACTGTACCCTCAGTCTCATAGTATAAAGTGGTATCCATTGCGGCAGTTCTGAGTTGAGCGACGAGACGATGGAGAGCGCTCTGTAGACTGCCTTCCTCCAAAAGCTGAGGACGCAGCGCAACGACCGATCGCCGCGCTTCAGTCAGTCCAGTTCGTGCCAATTCTTTGATCAGATCCAGGTGTGCCTGAGTTGCTTCTACATCATCCGTTAGCACCTGTTTTGCCGCTCCTACCTGAGCCAAAATGCCTGTAAACGCCTGAGCGAGAGTGTCGTGAATTTCGCGTGCCATGCGGTTGCGCTCTTCCAAAATTGAAGCAGCTTCTGCTTGCTTTTGCGGCATAATATTTCGCGCCAGCCAAATCACCTGTTCGTGCTGAATCGGGGCAACGCGAGCCGAAAACCAGATTTCTCGTCCAGATAGCCACTGGCTGTATTCAAAGGTGACGACTTGTTGGGTTCTCAGCACCTGCTGAATGTAACCCAGTAATTCATCAGCTTGTTCTTTAGCAAAGAGTTGATGCAGTGTTGTGCCAACAAGTTCCCCATCATACAACTCTCTGTATGATGGATTGCCTTCGGTTACGCAGATCACTTGCCCTTCAGCATTGAAGATACACATTGGATCGGGAATGGCTGAAAAGAGCGCCCGCAGTTCTGCTTCAGAGGCTTGCAGCGCGGCTTCTGCTCGTTTGCGATCGCTAATATCTGTAATCACACCTTCCATATATCCATCGGTTGCATTCAGATGAAAGGAGTAAAGCCCCCAAAACGCTGTGCCGTCTCGTTTTCGCATCTGAATTTCAACGTTTTGTAGGTCGCTATGACGCTTCAGCAATTCAACGACTTGTTGGCGATCGCACAGATTTACATAAAAATCTGTGGAATGTAAGATCCCAATCATCTCATCGGGTGAATTAAAGCCAAATAGATCGGCAAGGCGTTGATTAGCATCGAGAAGTAATCCATCTGAGAGGCGAGTTCGGAAGATGCCGACCTGCGAGTTTTCAAAGATAGTTCGGAACTTGGCTTCACTGCGTTGTAATGCCTCTTCTGCTTGTCTACGCTGGGTGGTGTCGTTGCCAACCGACAAGATTTCAACGACCTCTCCCTGTTCATTAAAGATGGCTTGATTCGACCACTCCATCCAAACTCGCCGACCGTCTCGACACAGGTTTTCACCCTCGCCTTTCGGGTACGATTGAGGATTACGAAGTAAATCATGGACAAAGGGTCTCATATCGCGTCCAGAAAGTTCGGCTTCTGGAATGATGGTTTCAAATACAGTTCGCCCTAAAATCTCATGTTCTTCATAGCCCAGGAGTTTTACTCCATAATCGTTGATGTAGTGAATTCGTCCTTGCGGATCATAGCGAATGATAACGGAATTCGCGGTTTGTAACAGGTTGCGGTAATTTGCTTCACTTTGTCGTAACGCAGCAGTTCGTTCTGCGACCTGTTGCTCTAAAGTGCAGTTGTAATCGGCTAGGAGTTTCTCGGCTTGTTTGCGCTCTGTAATGTCCTGAAAGGTAGCGATCGCATAGGCGATATTGCCCTGTTGATCAAAAACTGGTGTTCCCAGTGCCTCAAGTAGAATTGAGACATGATCTCGACGAATTTCTATGTCTTCAGTCCTGATGCGTTCGCCCCTTAATGCCCGCACAATAGGCAAGTTCTCCGCTGGATAGATTTGATCCGTTCCTGCTACATAAAGCTGATAAGCCTCTGAGATCTGCTCCGGTGCTACGGAAGGATCAGTTTCTTTGCCTAGGAGTTGACTGCCGCATTGGTTAGCATAGTAGGGGCAACCCGTCGCATCCACGATCGCAATTCCCACCGGAATCGCTTCAAGGAACTGGGTAATCTTGCTTTCTTTAGCCTGCAGTTCTGAGTAAAGGTTGGCATTTTCGATGGCGATTGCTGCTTGAGTCGATAATAGCTGCAAGACCTGCGATCGCTCTGGTGTAAATACTCTGGCTGCTAACCGATTTTCTAAATACAATACACCGACCAGCTTGGCTTGATTCAGCAGCGGCAAACAGAAAATAGATTGAGGCTGGTTCTGTTGAATGTATGGCTCATTAATAAAAGCACCTTCACGAGTCGCATCATTTAAAGTGACAGGCTTCAGAGTCCGAATCACATATTGAATGATTGATTCTGGCAATTGATCGGCAATAGGAATAGACTGTAACACCTGAGTTGCACAAGCATTTTCATTGATATTGAGTTCACAAGCCGCTTCAATCAACCATTCTCCTGAGTTTTCTAAAATTAGATATCCGGTTTGTGCGCCAGCATTCTCAATTAAAGTTTGCATCAGCGATCGCAGCAGCTGCTTCAGCTCAATTTCACGAGCAATTGCCTGTGAAGCTTTCATCACTGCTGCTAAATCGAAAGCAGTATGGAAGGGGTTAGTAATAGTTTCAGAAGTAGTAGAAGCGGCTCTAGAGGACTGAGGCAACAACTGTGGATAGCGTTTTTCTAAGTCTTTAACTTTAGCGATTGCGCCCCAGCGATCATAGCAATAGTGCGCCTCTTTCATATAAGTTTGAGCAATTTTTAACCGACCGCGCGCCAGATAATGTTTAGCTGCTAATTCATACGCTAATGCTTCTTCCTGGATATACCCATTTTCAGCAGCACCTGCGATCGCCCGTTCATAAAACTCTTCGGCCTCAAAGAATTGCCCTGAGACTCGCGCTTTCCCTGCTTCGACTAAATAAAATTTATGGAGGTAATTCATTGGGGCATGACTCGCCCATTTTTGCATTTTTTCTTGGTTGGAGCTAACACAACTTAGCAAAGCTGCTTTTTCAGAGTTTGAAGCCTCAAGCGATAGGCTTAAAAGCGCTAGAGAATAATAGAAACAGAATATAGGTAGAACCGTTATTGCTGTCACCTCTTCAAAATATTGCCTTGCCAAAATAGCAGTCTGTACAGCTTGATGGTGTTCTTCAAATAGATAACACAACATGACTTTGTGCAAATAGAGTATTTGAATTGCAGTTCCATCTTTAACTGCAATAGCGTGTGATAACACCTCCTCTTCATTACACACCTGACCAACTAAGCGGCTGGGATTCTCAGCCCTGTCTAGTAAGTTAAGAATGGCCTGCTGCAATATTGCCAGCCAATTCGAGGGGCTTTCCCGTCTGATTTGGTTGATCGCTTTGCTGTAAGTTGCTGTTTTTTGTTTTAGTTGGGTAAGTTCCTCTCCAACAAAAAATGAGTTGTGGCACATGCCATATGCAGCATAACCAGCAGTTTCAAAGTCTCCAGTTTCCACTCCATTTCGATACGCATCAGCCAGCATGGGTATTATCTTCCTACGATGCACCTTCCAGTGCAGGATATGGAAACTCGAAAACATTAATGTTTTCGAGTTTCCATTTTTGGCATTCAACCGTTCTGCCAAACTGAGAGCCAATTTGCCGAACTCATAACCGAATTCAATATCTTGAACAACTCCACATAGAACAAACCCATAGCAGGCATAATACAGTGATGACCAGATAGCATTACCGTAGTTGATTGATAAACTTACCGTTTTGCAAGTCATCAGTATCCACAGTGCTGGTGATACTATGAATGCAGCAGATCCCATATTTGATAGGATTGACATAGCTACCAGCGGTTCTAGTGCAGTCATCTTTGGTAAATTAATCAGGTCTTCAATTTCTCGTTCAGAAAGTAGTGTAGCCGTTGACTCCAGTTCCTTTTGAATATCTACCTGACTTGGATTTTCTATTAAATCTATTCCCAAAAGCCTCAACGCTTCTAATCCAGTTTTTAGTGCTTCTTTCAGGTTGCCCTGTGACAAATGTCTTTGAATGCTGCTATCGTAAACCTGGACTTTATCAAGTACTGTCTTAGCGCGATCAAGTACCACTTCTACCAACTCTTCCATCTCATCAAAGTGACCCTGGAGATACGCCGCTTCTGCTGCTTCTGAGTACAGTGCTAAGGTGAGATCATACTCACTCTGCCAACTCTCTGAAGTGAGGAGTTTAAGCCCTGTAGTGAAATACTTAAAAGCTGCTTCATAAGCCGTAGCTGCTTTTGCTTTCTGACCTGCCGTTAAATTCAATCTGGCAATTTCAGTTCGTTCTGATCGAGCAGTGACTAGCTCAAGTCCTTGATTGAGATGATCGATGATTTCAAACAATCGATCGGATCGTTGCTCTGGTGAAGTTTTTTCGAGCAAATTGCGACCGATTTGGAGATGAACAACCTGTTTCTGCGATTCATCAATCAAAGCATAAGCCGCTTGCTGAACGCGATCGTGCAGAAACTTATACTCTTGAACTAACAAATCTTCGTCCAATTCAGACAGAGGTTGAATTAATCCCGCTTGTATGGCTGCAAGTAGATCCTGAAAAATTGCTGTCGGTGATTTTTCGCAAACGATCGCCAACGTTTCTAAATTAAACTCAGACCCAACACAAGAAGCGATGGAGAGAACTTGCTGTGTTGCTTCCGGCAATTTCTGTAACTGACGCAGTAGCAACTCCACCACATTAGCAGTGATATCTTGAGCTTCAATCTCACCTAGGTTCCACTGCCAACTCAACTGTTGGGCATCAAAGATTAACAGGTTTTCACTATGCAGCAGCTTCAAAAATTCACCAACAAAGAAAGGGTTGCCCCTGGTTTTACGCAACACGATTTGGGCTAAGGAACGAACGGTATCAGTATCAGGATTGCGATGTAATGTCTCAGCTATCAGTTGACTCAACGGTTCTAGGGTTAAGGGGGGCAGGGTGATTTCCTGAAGTACTGTTCCATGGTTTCGCAGGCTCTCTATCGTTAAGACCAACGGATGCGTTGGAGTCAGTTTGTTATCTCGGTAGGCTCCGATCAAAAACAGATACTGGATTTGCTCATCAAGTAAGATGAGTTCGATTAACTTCAACGTCGCAGAATCGATCCACTGTAGATCGTCTAAGAAAATGACTAGGGGATGTTCTTTTGCACAAAACGCCCGCACAAATTTTTGAAACGTGAGATTGAAGCGATTCTGTGCCTCAGTTGCTCCAACTTCGGGCACAGGTGGCTGCGTGCCAATCATGAACTCAACTTCAGGAATGACATCTATGAGGATGTGTCCGTTGCTTCCCAAAGCAGTGAGTAGACGCGATCGCCATACTTCCACCTGTTCATTGGGTTCGCCCAAGAGTTGCTGCACCATTTTTTGCAGGGCATCGACGATCGCGCTGTAGGGAGTATTGCGCCGGAATTGGTCAAATTTACCCCAGATAAAATAGCCGTGCTTTGCGGTAATCGGTTTAAAGAGTTCCTGTACCAATGCTGTTTTGCCAACACCAGCGTAACCAGAGACCAGCATCATTTCACGGACTGCCTTACTCCCTATCACTCTGTCAAACGACACCCATAATGCTGCAATCTCCGCTTCTCGCCCATACAGTTTTTGAGGAATGCAAAACTGTTCAGAAACATCTTGCAGACCCAATGGCATAGGTTCAATTAAACCCACTTCTGCCAGTTGCTGGGCACAGCGTTCTAAATCTGCTTTGATGCCCCAGGCACTTTGATAACGATCCTCAGCATTCTTTGCCATCAGTTTCAAAATAAGATCTGAAACAGGCTGGGGAATCGTGGCGTTCAATTCGTGCGGAGGAGTCGGCGGTCTGGCAATGTGGCAGTGGACTAGCTCTAGGAGATCTTTAGTGGGAAAGGGTAATTGTCGCGTCAACAGTTCGTAAAAGGTTACGCCCAGTGAGTAGAAATCAGTGCGATAGTCGAGCATCCGGTTCATTCGCCCGGTTTGCTCTGGCGATAGGTATGCAGGAGTTCCTTCTAGAAGATGAAGGCTTTTGAATGTGGGATTGGTACGACTAAAGCGAGTGGCGTTGCCAAAATCAATGATTTTGACAACGCCAGTCCTCGGATTAAAGACAATGTTGCCAGGATTAATATCTTTGTGGACGACATGAGCCGCATGGATTTTACCTAGAGTATCAGTAATGGCGATCGCCATATTCAAAAAAACCGACAGCGACATGGGACAGAAGTCTAATTGTTGCCGCATCCAGCATTCTAAAGACTCTCCACCAAAGTCTTCCAAAAGAATAACCAGCGTGCGCTGGTAGTCTTGCTGGCTGTATGCCTTGACTACGCCTTCAATATTGAGAAAGCGAGTAATTTCATACTCCTGCCGATAGCGAGTTAAATCCTGAGGAGAGGGATAATCCTGCTTGAGAACTTTGGCAATCACTGCACAGTTATCTTGCTCTCTGATACCCCGATACACCAAAGAAGCTAAGCTCTCATAGATTTTGCTGTGGATAGTAATTCCAGGCAGGGTAATCATTGAATGCTCCCCCGATGAAGGACTGTCATCCGTTTCCCAAAGTATATCGCTTGCCAAGCTCTAGAAAATTAAGCTCCTTGTGTAGGTCTTTATATCTTGACTTGTAATTGCTCAACTCAGTAGCCAATCAGATTGGTGTGAGGCAAGGGCATAGGAAATAGCCTGGAAGGTAGAGATCCTCTCTCAGGGAACTGGGGCTTCAGATTCAAGATCTCCCACAGGCTGCCTCGGAATCGAGAGCCGTATTGCTGAAGCGTTGAGGCCGCCAGGGTCTGTCGTCGTCGGTTCACGGCAATAGCTCGTAATGACAGCCGCTTCATCCGGGGGCAAACAGGTCGTCGCCTGCATCAATGGTGTGGGACATCGCTACCGAATTTTGCATTCAGACATTGATAGCCGATCGGCGGTATGAATGTACTTTCGATCAAATTCGGATTCTAACTTAAGTTAGAGCCAGCCTTCTACTCCGCGATGGCATGGTTAATCTATCAATTTGTACTGTAAAAAATTTAACTTTCTGTAGGCGACAGCTTGAAGGCGACCACCTATATTGAATTTGTGCAAACAGTCATGCAAATGGATCGAGCAAGTAAGTTGCACGGTTCCATGCTTGAAGTCATGAATATTCAAGGTGCAACTGGATTAACGCACGCTTGAGCAGCGACGTTGAAAGCATTAGGAGCGATCGCACAGTGAAGCGAATGCCCTTTGGGCACGCGACGCGAACGCCTTAACTCTGTGCTTAACTCGCGGATCTTAAGTGGCGAAATTTGGAGCTGTCTTGCAGACTCAGTTCATGGCGTGATCGCTTACGTCATCAACCCTTGAGGGTAAACAGACGTTTTACTTACAAGCACAAGCAGAGATGTTTAGCTTTTGATTTCATTCTGCAATTCCTCATTCACCAATCGCTCAAATAGGAGAGTTCAATGTCTAAAAATCAAAAAATCGGTCTAGAAGGACTGCTTCGTCCAGAAGATAGCATCCTGGTACTGATTGACCACCAGCCCTATCAGTTTACCAACTTGAACAGCCATGAACCTACGATGATCATTAACAATGTTATTGGTCTTGCCAAATCGGCAAAAGTGTTCAATGTGCCAACAATCCTTACCACAGTAATTGAAGAAAGAGGGGGTTATATCATTAAGGGATTACAGGATGTTTTTCCTGATCAAAAACCAATCAACCGTACTTTCATCAATACCTGGGAAGATTCAAACGTTACAGATGTAGTGAAGAAAAGTGGACGCAAGCAACTTATACTTGCGGCGCTTTACACCGAGATCTGTCTCGCAATGCCAGCAATCCAGGCGCTGGGTGAGGGTTATGAAGTATTCATCGTTACCGATGCTTCGGGGGGTGTTACTGCGGAAGCTCATGACATGGCGGTTCGCCGTATGGTTCAGGCGGGTGCAGTTCCAATCAACTGGATGGCTGTACTTGCTGAATGGCAACGTGACTGGGCACGCACAGAAACATCTGCGGGTGTATCAGAGATTCTTCTTGAGCATGGCGGTGCTAGTGCGGTAGCCCTTGCATGGGAACTTCAGCTCCTTGCAACAACCCCTCCAGCGGACGGCAAACCTGTCCAGGTCAGCAATTCCTCCATTGGTCAATTGGTTTAGCGTTATGGGTGAATTGCACCGTGATTGGCGTAACGATATTGAAGGGCTAGGTAATCTCCTTGCAGAGTTTATTCCTGACTACAAAAACCTAATGACGAGCTATGCAGCAATATCAAATGCTGGCTCTGCCAATCGCGAACGCCTCATGACTCGTGTGTAACTGAATAGATATTGTCATTGCTCAGTGATCCAGTTCATTTGCGGCATTGCAGCAGCACTGGATGATTTCGTGCATAGAATAGGGGTGATCGCCAGCGATCGCTTATTAACCATCATCACTTCCTTGCAGCTAGAGTTTTTGAGGTCATGTGTAATGCTAGATCCACTAGTCGTGGGTACAGATGAAGAAACTCACCAGGTAACCGCCATCATTTCTCACTTCATTCGACCTGGGCGTGAGCAAGGTTATGAGGAGTGGTTACACGGAATTGCGACGGCTGCTCACCAATTTAAGGGACATTTAGGAGTCAGCGTGATCCGACCCTGTAATCACGCTCATCCTGAATATGTGGCAATTGTCAGGTTTGATCATTACAACAACCTCAAAACCTGGCTGGAATCCAGTGTGCGGCAGGAATGGTTGGAGCGGTTGCAGCCCTTGATTGAAAAGCCTGAAACCATTCAAACTCTAACGGGTCTGGAAACCTGGTTTACGCTTCCCAACAAACCTCTGAAGGCTCCACCTCCGCGCTACAAAATGGCACTCGTGACATGGCTGGGAGTGTTTTTCACAATATCTATTCTCAATCGTTTGCTAGTACCGCTCCTGGCTGGGCTGCCGGTATTGCTTAGAACGTTGTTGGTTACAGGTCTAACGGTTGCCCTGCTCACCTACGTGATTATGCCGCGCCTCACCCAACTCTTTCGCACATGGCTGTATCCTATTTGATCAAGTACATATCTTGCACATTCACAGGAATCTTCCATGTCTTGTCAACACCTGAACGAACTGACGCTAGAGAATATGATTTCAAAAGCCAATTACCCGGTATTTCGCTGTGAGGAATGCCTTCGGGTTGGCGATCGCTGGGTACATTTAAGAATTTGTCAAACCTGCGGCAAAATGTTGTGCTGCGACTCATCCAAAAATCAGCATGCACGCCGTCATTATGAAGAAAGTGGACATGCGGTGATCAGTTCAGCAGAATTGGGAGAACAATGGTTGTGGTGTTTTGCCGATGAACAACAGAAGAACTATTGATCACGCGCCCCTTTTTACTCGCGAGGAAACCATGATGTCAAATCAGCCTGCCCTGCCCTCAACAGATATTTGGCCGAGTTTACCCCTGGACGCATGGCAAGAGACCTATACCACCTTGCACATGTGGACTCAAATCATCGGTAAAATCCGATTTGCCCAAACTCCGTGGATTAATCATTCCTGGCATATTCCCCTCTATTTAACTGTTCGGGGACTGACCACCTCTACGATTCCCTATGGCAGCCGTATCTTTCAAATCGACTTTGATTTCATTGATCATGAGTTGCTGATTCAAACCAGCGAAGGGGCAAAACGAGCGATCGCCCTCTACCCTCGCTCTGTTGCTGATTTTTATCAGACTGTGATGGAAACGCTCAGAGCATTGGATATTCACATCACAATTAACACCAAACCAAATGAAGTCCCCAATCCAATTCGATTTGAACAGGATGAAACCCATGCCGCTTATGATGCGGATTATGCCAATCGATGCTGGCGAGTCTTGCTACAGTCCGATCGCGTCTTTCGAGAGTTTCGCTCCCATTTTTCTGGCAAGGTTAGTCCAGTTCATTTTTTCTGGGGGAGTTTTGATTTAGCAGTGACTCGCTTTTCGGGGCGATCGGCTCCTGAGCATCCGGGAGGGGTGCCAAATTTACCGGATGCAGTGGCGCAGGAAGCCTATTCTCAGGAAGTTAGTAGTGCCGGATTTTGGCCCGGAGCCGGATTATCATACCCAGCGTTTTATTCCTATGCGTACCCAGAACCCGATGGGTTTAAGCAGGCTGAGGTTCGCCCTGATGCTGCATTTTACAGTAAAGAGTTGGGTGAATTTATTTTGCCCTATGACGCTGTCCGCGAGGCAGAATCACCGGATCAGATGTTGTTAGAGTTCTTGCAAAGTACCTACGAAGCTGCCGCCAGGTTGGGCAACTGGAATCAAAAGGAACTTCAGCAGTTGACGTTTAAGTAGCAACTGTATTCCTAAATTGGCGTTTAACTGGCAGATCTTAAGTGGTGAAATGTAGGACAATTTCGCAGACTGGTTTATTGGACGCTTAACCCTTGAGCGTGAAGATCAATTCCGATGAACCTACTGGCAATTACTCCAATTTTGGGAACCCGTCAGGGCATTCTGGCGCGATCGCTCCCCTGAGAATGCAGACAAACTCAGATTTCTCCTCAGCCTGGAAGGAACTCGTTGGCAATACACCAATGATGTTCAAAACTTGGCAGCCATCAGCCTCGACACCTTCCTTAGAGTCTATCCGAAAACCTCTAGTTTTGTGAGAGGCTTATAGAGGAAGCATTACAGCCGATTGAGAGCCATGTCCTTTACAGAAATTGCCCCTGATTTTCTGCTGCCAGATGAAGTTTGGGATCAGGTCAAAC
>NZ_JBXBCF010000035.1:0-48238 GCF_056784235.1 Kovacikia sp. CALU 1929 | reverse complement strand
GCATCGCAAGACCTTGTGCTATTCCAAGTCCGTAGAAATGCTGAAGCACTCGATTCGCTTGCTACTACACTACCTCAAATTTGGTGATGTGCCCGTCCCGCAGTAAATCATATTTCTATTCAGCAACGCCGGTGGCGATTCTGGAGGTCTTCCCTTCCGCTTGACCCATCGTTAAATGGTGTAAGGATTGACTCAATAATGCGCGGTTATTAAACTGATAATTCTTAAGGATCAAAAGTCACCGTAATTGATTTGTTTTGGGGAAGATAAGTAACATTCAAGTCGATCCGCAAGTTGAGCCCTCTGAACCCTGGATTCATCACAAACTGGTAGTCACTCATATTTGAAGTACCATACTGATTGAGAAAGTTGATTAACCTGAAAATTTCATTCGGGTCGATGTTGACAGCCACAATGGTTACACAATGGTTGAAGAAGTTATTTGGTTATTTGATGTGTTGGCGTATATACCAAGATTGATATGCCAAACCTTTAAGAGAGATCGCGATTTCTCAGCTATCTCGCTCAGAATCAAACTCTGGAATAACTTCACTCAAGATCTGGCGCAATTGTGCAAATCGTTGTTCTTCCTCGGTAGTTCTTGCTTTTCCTTTACGCTTTAATGCGAAATATCTTGTGGTTTGCTCTCCAAGCCTGATTGAACGTCCAAATTCTTCTAAGGCATCAAAAAATCTGGTGTTGGTTCCTCTATTGCTTGGTAGAGGATATCCATAATTGATCTGAAAATTATCTAGAACTTTGGTCGCCACATTTGTATTAAGTTTGTCGGCAGATAATACGATTTCTCTTTTTATGGTTAGCACAATGTAAGGACTATTAACATTGTCAATGGTGCCATCAGATTTTAGCTTCAAGCTTGCAAAATTGACATCCTCAAAGAACAGCACATACAATCCAGTTTGCAGCGGTGCTTCACCCGGTATTGCAGCAGATTTACCATCGGCTGGAAATAGAGCAAACTCTACGTCTTTAACTTCTCCTTTAATATTTAGTTGCTTGTTAAAAATATTGTTAACTCCGTCAATAACTACTCTCCCTATTGACGTAAAGGGTGTCAGAACCGGAATCATTGATCCAGTTAGCTTCAGAATTTCATCCAGTGATTTTTTTAAGTCATCGGCTCTTGTTCCTCCTAGTCCCTGGCAAAAAGCATGAAAAGCTAGAAATAGTCTGGGCTTTTCTCCATTTGCTGCATAGTCTTCAACGACTTCGACATTATCTGCCCAAATATCTTTCCAGTCAGAATCAATTGCTTGAATACCTTTTACTAGATGCAACTTCAAGGTTGGTTTTTCTACTTTCCCTAAACCGACACTGCTTAATAGCACAAAGTATTCATTGCCAAACTGACCAGCTTTGTAATAGTCTTTGTACTTCTTAAAGAGTGATTGAGAGATTGTATTGATTGAAACTGTAAAATCTTCCGCAGCCTTAATCACTGCTTTTTCATCAAGCTTGTATGGATCAATTAAAGCTGCTCCGCTTACGGGAATATCTTTCAGATCTTCTGGTTCGATCGCAACTCTTGCAACTCTAACCACGATGAGTCTCCTTGTTTCTTTTAAGCCTGAATATGAAAGGGTGGAACCTGAAGCATTCACCAATCCTGAAACTTAGATCGAGCACAAATTTGGAAGCGATCGCACTTCGCCGCCTCAAATTAGGAAGGGCGATCGCCCGATCTCAATAAATCAGGAGTCAAAGATTGCACAGTTGGTTCTTGGGAAGCAATTCCTTTGAATTGGAGCCGTTGCTCTGAGAGTGACTGATAAATCATCTGACGAACCTGGTTGATGCTGCCCAGAGGAGCATGATCAGGTAGGGAATGCCAGGGGGTGAATGACAGATTCTCTCCAAACGTGGTTTGCTCAGGGGAATCAAACACCTGACGGGGGATTCTAATCGTTGCCACTTTCTGGAAAGGTGACTTCTCTTCGTCCCAGTTAATGGTTGCGTCATCAATCGGCATTTTGACGGAATCGGTTTGCCGCTGAACCAGAAACTCAAAGACAGCATCCTGACTTTTCAACTGCTCAACCATCGCTTCATGCAAATAGTTCTCTGTTTTGCCAATCGGTTCATCGGTTCGACCACCAACTGGCTTTGCAGAAAATTTGATCGCTGTTGAGCCTAACTGATAGGGCGTTGTGCTCCAATACTCTGCCGCCAGGGGACTGGCAATCGGCTTCTGTCTCATTGCCCGTACAATTTGGAATTCATGGGTGTGCCACTTCAGCGGATTCGCTCCTGGAAAGAAGAATTTTAGCGGCGGCTTACCTGGTGAATCAGCAACGGCACTAAAAAAACTCGCGAAATCCTGAGCATTGCGAATGAAAAATACGGGATGGTCTAGCAGAATGAAGTCCTGAGTTGGGGCATTCTCTGCTAGCTTTTCCCCTTCTACTCCCATGAGTTTGATTGCCATGCCGTGCAGACCGTATTTGCTGTCGTCTTTACCAGATGCATTGGAGAAGCGAATCCAGGCAGGAAAGGTTTTTCCTGGTTGTTTGAATACACCCACTTTCAGATCTTCAGACAAGTCCGGTTCAACAGTAAATTCTGCCCAGACGACTCCATGTCCTTTCGGATGCTGTCCCCGTAGTCCTGGCTCTGCAAGCTGTTTACTGATTTCAGTAATTTTATGAGCAGCTACATCGGTACTCAATGCTGTTGCAGAACTGCTGGTTGCAGCAAAGGCAGGATCTGCCAATTGGATTAAACCGATGAACATCACCAGGCTGACAAGTGCCAGCCACTTGCAAAGTGCTAAACGCATAAAGGTAGTCCTCAATTTTTTAGAAACTTGTTGGGATAAGGGGTAAGGGAGATCGCGCTTGTCTAAGATGGGGAGCGATCGCGCTTGAATCAGCAATGGGATGCACCTGGGATGCAAGATTCTTAAACCAAGCTGTTGACATACCAAACAGCGATCAAAGCAGCTAAACTAGGAACCGCTTGAAGTATCAAGGTTGTCCACTTCAGAGTTATGGCACCAAAAACACCAGCTATAAGGACACAGGATAGAAAAAATAATTGAATGACCGAAGCATTTGTTTGTGCAACCAACCCCCAGATTAGACCTGCTGCAAGGAAGGCATTGTACAACCCGACATTTTTAACAATCGGAGTAATGTTGTAGGCTTCTTCCGGTTGTCTAAAGACAATCTCTGGCTCTAGTCGCTTGTATACCTTCTTCCACAGAAGAATTTCAGCAATGGTGATTACTATTTGAATCAAAGCCACCAAACCGACTAATCCTTGAGCGATTACTGTCAGCATTAAAATTCTCCATTTAGCAAAACATTAAGGAAGAGCGATATCAATTCGCGTAGGCAAAAGCTGTTTTCGTAGCATTACCAGACGTTAGCCAATCAGGAAACCTCTGTAAACTGTTGAAGAAATAGTAGGCTCCTTCAATCACGTCTGGCGATGGAAAATCACCCGGCTCATTTTCAGGTGAATCGTAGTCAAAAGAAAACTCACTAATCAACGGGTACTCATTATCCTTGCTCAATAAGTACCAGAAACTAAAGCAGGCTTTGACTTTGGGAGATTTATCGGCAAACTTAATCCTTTTAGGTGTTTTGAGGCAGATTTCGTGAGCTGTAAAGTTGTTAACTCGCTCAATCGGTGTCGATTCAGGAATTGAAAACTTGCCTAAATCTGGAAAAATTTGAACCACATCCGACATAACTTCTAATTTTGGCAGGCTATTCGTTTCGATTGAGCAGGACTTTGAGAATCGGCTGTTAAAAGGTGGAACAATGTCTTCCTCGAATTTAAGCTCGGCTTTATCTACATTAGAAGAGACATCTTGAATTGCCGATAGGTAGCGATCGCCAGAACGATACTTCAGCGTGATCTTGTACTTGGCATCCTTCTTTTCTTCTCGAACTCTCAAGGAGAAGCCCTCACCACTTAAACTCAGTCCAGAGGTGTCGAGATACCACGTTTTTCGTTCTTCTTTTTTCCATGCTTCGGTAACCTCTCCCGGCTCTATTACACCCTTGTTCGATGTAATCAAAAACTCGGCTAGCGCCCAGAATTGATCACAGGCTTCTTCCCGTTGCTTAAATCGAGAAGAGTTTAGAATTAATTTATATTCGCGAGAGGTAATTGGAAGTAACTGATTCATAATCTGCTGCTATGTTTCATCACTATTTTTGGCATGGGATTTCAATTTCTCGACGCGATCGTCTGCTGTGTAGGTTAGGTTGACGAGAGGAAACCCAACATTGCTGATCACACAAAGCAGAATGACTTAACTGGACGATGCCGCTCTTATTCATCCAAACTGCTGATCGGTGCGATACCTACTACAGCGAGAGAGGGCGATCGCTCTAACTTGAAGCATCTATAGCTTCAATAGCTTCAATTTCGCCCATAGCTTCATTTAAGCGCTTCTTCACTTGGTTGAAAACTTCAAGATTGAGCGATGAACCTGGCTTAATTATAATGTCACCTTCACCTTCTGGGGACTCAGACACGTTACGTATTGCCTGCTCCAGTTCTTTGAAATACTGAGTAATGTTGCTTCCTATGTGTGCATCAATTCCTTTAACTTCATTCAATGGTTTCCATACTTTCGCAAAATCATCTGGGTGTAATTTAGCTTTATTTGGAAACTTCATAATGTCGGGATTGTTTGAGTCAATCTCTGAATTTACTCTCAGTTCTTTCTCGATTTCTTCTAGCTTTATCGCAGCATCGTTTAATTTCTTAAGCATGAAAGGAGCATTTTGTTTCAACTTCTCCTGCCTCAATGGTTCTTGTGCATGTTTTTTCTCTTCGTCAGCTACAGCTATAGCCACTGCGTTTTGTTGTGCAGCAATGGCTGTTCTAACTCGCTCTTGTAAAGCAATAAAAATGGCAGTACCTGCTGAACCAGCAATTACCGACATACCAAACAAACCAAAGACACTGACAGGTTTTAAGAACACCATCGCTGCAGGAGCGGCTAAACCACCAATACTCAACGTTGCGAATATACCTAAATCAATCTCATTTTTACGCTTGACATCATGACTGCTAGTATTAGCAGCCCCCTCATCATCACTCGGTTGATGGAGTCGCTCAATGTTGCCGTTTAGTCTAATTAATTCTGCAACAAACCCTCCCAAAATTCCGGCAGCGCAGGCTATGCCAAGTGACATCCAAAATTCTGGATCATCAATGTATGGTGTATCTAACCCCTTAAGTACACCTACTTCACGTTTGATAGGTATAACTTTTCCTGTAGCATCCTTTCTGTAATCAACGACATCTCCTTCTCTAAAATCAGGACTTGATGTAGGAGAGGGAGTAGAAACTAGAGAATTTTGGCAAGATGCCGCTGTAACAGTCAAACTCGTAGACAGAACTAATCCTAAAAATATGCCTATTCTGTGCTTCATGGTCTAAAAGGTTTATTTGTTTTACTTGTAATGTCACTGCATAAGGCTCAAGATTTACTTGAAGAAATGCAAGGACGGATGTTTAGAGCTTTGTAGCTTTGTAGATTGGGTTGACACCAGGAAACCCAACACCAAAGTTATGGTGAATGTCGATGATGTTGGGTTTTATCCTTCAATTCAAGCTATGGGAGGAATGCGATTGCCCTACAACCGTTGCCACTTTGTAAAATTAGTGCTGTTTGGTCGTTCTTGTTGAGAATACACACCAGCACCGTCACCGCCTACCACGGTAATAGTCACCTTTCCATCGTCAAGTAAGATGACCGAGGTAATGCTCTTTGCTTCCATCGGACTGCCATTATTCCAGAAAAACCTACCAGCATTTTGATCCTCATTTTTCTCTAATGCTTTGACACCAGCAGGTGCAAAATAAGGGGATGGTTCTCCAATTCTCCAAAGCAGTTTGTTGTCACCTCCAACGACAACCAGCATGAAGCGACCATCTTCCATATTTGCTCCACCAATATCTTTTCCCTCCATTCGGGTATTCGCTTGCTCATCCCAAATGACAGGCTTCCAGGGAGAATTCAAACTAGATCTGTAGTGAAGAATTCCTGCGTCAAGTTTCCAATTAAAAAGACTCACCATTGTTCTAAACCTGCAATTTCTCTGTCCTTGAGAACTTAACTAACGATGCGAGAGGGGGCGATCGCTGTTGTAAGGTTTGATGTAGATTGAGTTGAGTCTGCGAAACCCAATCTACATCGAGAGGATGCGATCGCTCTAGTTCACCTCTATAGACAACTGAGACTATCTAACGATTAGTTTCAGTGATAATGGGTTCAATATACTTACTATTTGCTCTGACAAAACATTTACCTATGAAAGATCTAGAAGAGTCAGTAACCATAAACCATGGCAAGCCTCGACTATCTAATTTGGTAGGATTATTATGCTGATCTCTACCTTCAGATGTTTTCACTTGAAAAGTCTTCCCGGATGTCAAAACCTTAACTACATCAAATTCTGTTCCAGCATCACTTCGACAGTTAAGACCGCTAGAAGTTATAACACGCCATTGGCTAATAACGTAATCTGGCTCAGATGGGTAAAATGGAAGTGTTCCCCTAAAGTAATCACCACTTTGATTCTGTGCATAAGCACTATTTGGAAATATGAGAACTTGCCCCAAAACCAGAAACAGAAACAGACATAACAATCTAATTTTTTGTGCGCTCACCACTACAATAGCTCCAATATTTTTATAAAAAACTCCTTGAATTCTTCTCGAAAACAAGATTTTCGTCGTACTTATCGATCACAAAGACCTTATCCCTGAGATGTGATCGGTGAGATCTAAACTCATCCTATGAGTGATTGGCGATTACTTCTCAACTCCTCAATTGATAAAGAGCGATCGCGCATTTTCCTTAGCTGAGTCACTGGGAAGTAGTGCGTTACGATGCATAAGGTCAGCGCAGAATAACACCAACCGTATGCAAAATGCCCCTGATACAACTTACTTCGACTCTTCAACAAGCCGTTAGTTCAGCCCCAATGCACTGCGAGTGTTTATTCCCACGATTCCATCATCCTGGAGTCCGACAGAACGCTGGAAAGCTTTTACAGCGACTTCTGTATTCTCACCAAAGGCACCATCAATCGCACCTGGATTAAATCCCTTGTCACGCAACCGTTGCTGTAGCTTAATGATTTCTGCACCTGTTGAACCAAACTTCAAATCCACAACTCGAGAATTGTTTTCTAGTTCCTCTGCCGCAAATCTTAGACCTAACTTATCCGCAACTTGTTTTCTCAAGCGAGGTAATTGATTATACAACCAGTCACCCGGACAATCAGTATTACTGAAGTCTCTGTGCCCTTTGATATTGATTGGATTAACATTACAAGAATCACACAATGAAGCACAGAGTTCCACAAGGCTTTCCCATTGTTTCTGACCCATTTGGAAGGTCATGAAGTTTCCTTCATTTTCAATGCCAGGAGATTGATTTCCGTTGGCTAATTTGCCTGGATCTTGGGCTGCATGAGCGGATGCGATACAAAACCCTTGTTTAACAGCGTCCAGCGAACCATGCCGACCCTCCAGAATAAAACCTCCGGTTGTGTTCAAAAAGTTATGTCCTGAGTCTGACCAACCATTGCCATCCATATGAAACTTTTGAATATTTCTGGCAAATCGAATTGCACCTTCGATCGTGCCTTTAGATGGGTCGTCAGGAGGATTCTGGTTATCCGTGTGATGAACAATGACATAACGGGGAACTGTTCTTGAGAAAGTTGCTCTTGCTGATCTAGCTCCCCACTCAGCGGTTGTAACGACTTTTGCGGTGAATGGCATAAACAAATGGCTCCTACTTGGCTGAATTAGTTGAGATTAAAGAGCTTGGAGATAAGCCTCAGCAATTTTTGCAATTTGAGGAGCCCGATCCAATCCGTTTATGATTCTTCTGGCTTCTATGAAGTCGTTTCCAATAAAATTGTTCAACCCCACACCCGTAAAGCTGGCATCCCGCATGCCCCGCACCAGAATAATGGCGGCGAAATCAGGAGAAGCTGCCTTTTCTGGACGGCTTACCAAATCAATACCGAGTTTCCGGCTCCAGTCTGTATAGTTGAACCGACCTGTGATTTGGACAAAGCCTCTTCCTTTGAAGCGAGGACCATCCCCCGGTTGAGTATTTCCCAGATCTAGGCGACCTTCGTACTGTGTGCCATCAGACAATTCCATCATGAATCTTCCAAAATGGGATTCATGTTCGGCAGTAGCAAACACATAGGCAATTTGCTTCCTGTTAGTCACACCATCACTGAGGCATTGATTGAGAATCAGGGGCAGATTCCTCAGGGCAAAAGGACGGATGTCTGAAGGGGTCTTTGCTATGTCTAGGATCTCATTAACACTGTGAAAACCAGATGGCATAACTGTGGAAGAAGAAGTTTTAGGGTCAATCATCACGATTTCGCCTGGATCAACCTTCATCAATTCTGCCCAAGTGTTCTGATCGACCACTCCAGTCATCTCTAGCCCTTGAGAGACAAATCGGCTTCCAGCAGGACGCATTCGTTGAAATTGCTCAACGGCTGCTTGGGTAGCAGATCCAAATAAGCCGTCAATTTTCGCATCTCTGGGCAAAACGCCCCAGTCTCTTAAGTGCTTTTGCAGAATTTCTACATCATCGACCAGATGAGGTGTATCAATGATGCCGTCATTGAGTTTTAACTTAACTCTTTCAATTGCCATATTGAGTTCTCCAACATTAATAGTGTTGTCTCTGTACTTGCGTTAGCGGTTTGCACAACTTACGCTGGAATCTTTAATGCTTTGCGAGTTTGCGGTCCTACTTGCCCATCAACTGATAAGCCTTCCTTTCTCTGGAAGATTTCAACCGCAAGTTTAGTGGCTGCGTCGTAAATTCCCGTTACCTGATCAGCTTCCAGTAGATCTAAAGCCAGCAAAGCCTGTTGTACTTTCCGGACATCTTCCCCATCCATTGGTGGAGCAAGGAGTTTGAGAATTCTGGCTCTAGAGAAACCATTGGCGGGCGATCGATCAAGCTTTGCAGCAGTTTCAGGTCCATACTGACCATCTACCAGGTCAAATCGATCATTGGGATTATGCTTATCCCAAAGAATCTGAAACGCTTTGACTCCAATGTCACCGACATCATCTCGAACTCCGCTGTCATCGTAGGTGAAATGCACCTCATCACCAGGACCAAAATGCTCCCAACCTTCTGCTTCCAGAGCGCCTCTCCATTCCATCCAGTCTGGAGTATCAATGGCAAAGCCGTCTTCATGGTTACTCTTTCCAGGTTTCGCAGCGATACCAACACAGGATGACCCTTGCCAGCTAAATAGAAGATGTTGTTGAACAACAGTACGATAGGCAGAATTCAGTCTCAGTGTTTTTCCTCGCCTACGAATCGCACGCCGCAATGCCTCTTTTGCCTTCGGCTGCATAAAGAGATTAACAGTTGCGTTATCACCTGACACATCCAAATCATCAATGCTAACTAAAACATTTGGAATTAGCAGATTCATTTCATCGACGATCTGAAGGCTTAACCCTCTGACAGTTGCTGTACTGCACGTACCGTTTGAATGAGTTCTAACCATTTCTCCCACTGTTGCCATGAGTAATCTCCGCTTAATTCAACTAACTTTCCTAAACACTGAAACTTGAGAATCACCAGCATGAGAGCATTCCTAATCGGTTTTAGAAACTTGTATTTCTAGATTTGCCTTGCTGGAATTTATTCTCTGTCTAAGCTATCTGCTGCGATCGCCCCTCGTCAGTCGGGCAAAGGTCGGATGAAAGTCGGATGAAGGTCGGGTGAAGGTTAGCCAATCTACCCAGAAGGCTGATTAAATAAATTTAATTACGGATCAGGAAAATTACTGAAGAAACGACCGGAAAGTGGGTTTCTGAAGCGGAATATCTGTACAAGGAAAATTTCTGGCTGTAGAGACTGGTAGCTTGACCGGAAGAATTGAGTGGTTGCTCTACCAGGACTGGAAATCAGGCAGGGTGCTTGTTCTAATACTGCATCGAACCATTCACCTGGGAGTTTAGGGTCGTGATTGTTGAAGAAGGACTGGAGTTAATTGAGCAGATTTTGCCGCAGGGGCAGTTAAGCAAAGTTCAGACTATTGTGTTTCGGCAGGCGTGGGAGGGGCAGTCCTATAAGGAAATTGCCGAACAGTTTGATTACACCCTCGGTTACATCAAAGACACGGGTGCTGGACTCTGGAAACTGCTCTCGGATGCTTTGGGAGAGGATGTGACACGGCGCAACTTTCAGGTTGTGCTGAAGCGGGCGCTGAGGGAGGGGAGTCGGGAGTCAGGCGTCGGGAGTCGGGAGAATCATTTCCCCCCACCCCCCACCCCATACCCCACCCCCCAGCAAGACTGGGGAACTGCGATCGATGTTTCCATTTTCTACAACCGCACCCTTGAACTGGCAACTTTAGAGCAATGGGTGGAACAGGATCGATGCCGCACGGTGACGATCCTGGGCATGGGGGGGATGGGCAAAACCACCCTCTCGGTGAAGCTGGCGGAACAGGTTCAGGATGGGTTTGACTATCTGATCTGGCGGAGTTTGCGCCATGCTCCTGCTTTACCGGAACTATTAACGGATGTGATGCTGGTGCTGTCGAATCAGCAGGAAGTGAAGCTACCGGAGACCGTCGATGGTCAAATTTCTGAGTTGATCAAATACATGCGTCAATCTCGATGTCTATTGGTTTTAGACAACCTGGAATCAGTTTTGCAAAGTGGTCAGCAGACGGGGTGTTACCGTCCGGGCTATGAGGGGTATGGACAGTTGATTTCCCGTGTTAGTGATGAGCGGCATCAAAGTTGTTTGATCTTGACCAGTCGGGAAAAACCAGGAGAGATCCTGATCCGGGAGGGGGAAACGTTGCCCGTGAGATCGCTCCAATTAGCTGGGCTACAAGCCTCCGCAGGTGAGAAAATTCTGCATGAAAAAGGACTGGTCGAATCCGAAGCCGCCTGTGGGCACTTGATTGATCATTACAGTGGTAATCCTCTGGCGTTGAAGATTGCAGCGGTAACCATTCGATCGCTGTTTAGCGGCAACATCGTCGCCTTCCTGAATCAGGGAACTGTGGTGTTTGGCGATATTTCTGAACTCCTCGATCAACAGTTCAACCGCCTTTCAGCCCTGGAGCAACAGGTAATGTACTGGTTGGCGATCGCCCGCGAGTGGATCACCCTGGAGGAGTTGCAAGCAGATATAGTACCCACCGTTTCCCAATCGGAATTGTTAGAAACGCTGGCATCACTGCAAGGGCGTTCTTTAATTGAGTCGAGCGGAATTGGCTTTTCTCAACAGCCTGTTGTGATGGAATATATGACTCAGCAGTTGGTTAAGCAGTTTTACTATGCTATTTCAGCGCAGGAATTAGGTTTCCTTAACCAATATGCGTTGATTAAAGCCCAAACAAAAGACTACATTCGGGAAGCCCAAATTCGATTGGTCTTGCAACCTGTTCGAGACAAGCTTTTAGCAGCCTTTGAAACCAGGCAAAACCTGGAAACCCAATGCAATGGGTTGATCACGAAGCTTCGCAACAAATCTCTATATAAAGAAGGATATGCGGCGGGTAATCTGTTGAATTTGTTCTGGCAATTGCAGAGTAATTTGAGCGAGAATGCAGAGCGCACGGTTCACGACCGCGACTTTTCCTATCTGAAGTGGATGCTTCCAGTCGTTTCGGCGTAGTCGATACCTGTCTTCAACTTTTGTGGGATGTGCAAACTGGTGAATGCCTCCGAACATTTGAGGGACATACGGCACCAATTGCAACGGTCATCTACAGCCTGGATGGAAAACAGCTAATCAGCGGTGGATTAGATCAAACAATTCGACTCTGGGACATTACGACAGGTCAATGCATTCAAGTATTAAAGGGACATACCGGACCGATTTCAAGCCTGACATGTCAATCTGCTGATCTTCCGTCTGTCAATGTCAGCCAAATAAATGAAAGTTCTCCAGAACTTCTCTCGCCTCAAGCCATACCCACCATTTTTAGCGGCAGTTTTGACGAGACAATCAAGCGTTGGAGTCTTAAAACGCGATCGTGCCAATCAACCATAAGAGTTGTTCGCCCCTACGAAGGAATGAACATTAGCTGTACAGAAGGACTCAATGAAGCTCAAAGAATGACTCTGAAAGCTTTGGGAACTGCTGGTGATAAATCTCGGTGAAGTGTTCTCTGGAGCGGGACTTTACTCACACACCACCCCAAATGATATGGTCAACCTTCTGTCCGGAGTACCAAAGCGTGAATTGATCGGGAGATACTTTTAGTTCAATCTGACTGGTGGCAGGACGGCGGGCGATCGCCTCTCACGGATCTACATATTCCCTACTTTAGTCCAAAGTGCTGTTTGAGGACATCCAGGCGAGAACAGTGCCAGTAATCAATGTGAGAGGCAATCATGCTCTCATCGTTGAGGGTGAGTTCGCTCCAACCACTAATGGAAATGGGTGGTTTCCATGGCAGGGGCGTGTTCCAGCTTAGGGTCCAGTCGGTGCGGATGGTGTTACCGTTTTGCTGAATGTCGTGCAAATCCATCTTGCAGTTGAGAAAGAAAGTCTGAATGAAACCGATCATGGTCTGGTAGCGGCGAATTCCCCGGAACTCGGTCATCGGGTCTTTGAAATAAACATCTTCAGCGTAGATGCTGTAAGTTTGGTTGGCGGGGAATCGCTGGTAGTCTTGCTTGAGAGTTTGCAGAATGTTCATGTAGGGTTAAGGGGGCAGGTGTCAAGTGTCAGGTGCTAGGTGTTAGGTGTTAGGTGTTAGGTGTCAGGGTATAGAAGTGAGAGTTGGGTCGGACTTGAACGGTCTTCCCAATAGACGCGCTCAACCTCGCCTCGTCGATACAGGGGTGTTTGGTAGCGACCAACCAGGCGTGGTTCAATTCCCGCTTTGCTGAGGTGCGATCGCACCCGTTTGGTGGAACACTGCAAGATTGCTGCTGCTTCTGCCAGTGACAACCACTGTTTTGCAAAGCGAGGCAGCAACACCTCATCTGCCTCATTCAAAATCTCGGTCAACAGTCGTTCTGCCAGGAGCCAGCAGGCGATCGTGTCTGCTTCTGCCCGATGGGATTGACCAACTGCAAAACCAAACTGTTTGACCAGGTTCGGCAGGCTACGGGAAGGCAGGTCGGGCAACATTTGCCGTGCCAAAATGACGGTACAAAGCTGTTCCTCAGCAGAACGGGCAAAATCAATCCCTAGCTGAGCAAATTCTGCGCTGAGAAAGGAATAGTCAAACGACAAATTATGGGCAGTCAAAATTCCTGTACTGAGCAGTGGCAAATATTGATGCCAGACCTCGGCTGCAAGGGCTGCTCCGTCCACCATTGATTGAGAAATGCCGGTGAATCGTGTGATTTGGGATGGCACCTCGACGTTCGGGTTGATTAAATGGCTCCGCTGAGATTGGATACCGTCTGCCAGAGTCGCCTGCAAAACGGAAACCTCAATCACCCGGCTAGTTGTGGGGGTGTGACCCGTCGTTTCTACATCAACTACGGTCAAAACTTGCTGGCTAAGCTGGCGGTAGTGGGAAAGTAAATCAGTAGAAAGCACTTTATAGATTTTTATAGAACAGGGAGTTGGGTATAGGGTGTAAAGGGCATGAGGTCAATAGCTTGCTTCTCGCACGATACCGCAATACCCTGCATGGATTACGCGATCGCTCGAATGCCTACAGACGGAAATCTGGATAGCCTGACCTAACTCCATACGCCGCACTCCCTACCCTATGCTTCAAATTTTAGTCAGTTCATGGTAGTTATCAGCAACCCATTGCAAAGCTTCCCTCAAAGTTTTCTTTCAAAGCGTTGCATTCCACAAGCCCAGCAGGCATGAAAAGCTTTGCTCCTTGATTCCTGACTCTTGCCTTCTCACCCCTGTTTTTCCCCCTTACTCCCTCTACCCCTAAGCTTCAATGCGAACCATTGCCGACATCAACCACAAAATTAACCGTCAATCTGCCATTGTCTGGACGGTTGAGGAACTGAAGGCACGAGTCGCCGAGGTGGGTGTGACCCAGGCGGCAAAAGAAGTCGATGTCATCACCACTGGTACCTTTGAGCCGATGGAATCCTCGGGGGCGATCATCAACCTGGGGCATACCGATCCCCCGATCAAAATTCGCCAGTGCTGGCTAGATGGGGTTCCGGCATACTCTGGGTTTGGAGCTGTAGACCTGTATCTGGGAGCCACTCAGGTCGCAGAAAGTAGCGATGGCGAAGAGGTGCGGGAACGGGGCGGCGGCTATGTGATTGAGAATCTGATTGCAGGGAAACCCGTGCACCTGAGGGCGTTAGGGCAGGCAACAGACTGTTACCCCCGCGCTTCGTTTGAAACTACAATTACCCGCGACACGATTAACCAGTTTTACCTGTTTAACCCACGCAACCTCTACCAAAACTTTATTGTCGGGGTCAATGGTGGCGATCGCCCCCTGTTCACATACCTGGGTCCCCTTCAACCCCGGTTGGGAAATGCGGTTTATTCTAACCCAGGAGCAATTTCGCCCTTGTTTAATGACCCAGACCTGCAACTGATCGGCATCGGCACCCGCATTTTTTTAGGTGGCGGTATCGGTTACATTGCCTGGGAAGGCACTCAACACTTTCCTCTGCAAAAACGTCTGCCCAACCGCACCCCGATCGGACCTGCGGCGACCCTTGCCCTGATTGGCGATGCCAAACAAATGGATGCTCAGTGGGTGCGGGGCTGCTACTTCAGAAGTTATGGACCTTCAGTGATGCTGGGTGTTGGCATTCCCTTACCCGTTCTCCATGAGGATGTTGTGGCGAAGTGTGCTGTTCAGGATTCTGAACTGGCGGCACCCATCGTAGACTTTTCCATTCCCCGACGGGTTCGCCCAACCTTTGGATTGGTCAGCTATGCCCAACTTAAATCAGGACGAATTGTGATTGATGGCAAAACCGTGCGAGTGGCACCCCTTGCCAGTATCTATCTATCGCGCCAGGTTGCCCAGGTGCTCAAGCAATGGATAGAAGCTGGCAAGTTTCTGTTGACTGAGCCAGTGGCTGCCATTCCGGCAGACCAACCATTCCTGTCTCAGGATGCCTGGGGATCTCAAATCGCGATCGACTGAGCTAAATCAACTCTCACTCCCCTGATCGCTCCGCTTTACTGGTTTTGGCGGCGGTTCACGCCGACTGGGGGGAGGCGCAGAAGCACCCGCTCCCCTGGGACTGGGAGGACCACCCGGACGGTGTTCTCTTGGCTTGAACGGTCGCCGGTCTTTCCTGAACTCAGACTTGGGTTTCTTCCTGGGTGGAACCAGACCGATCGCCGTCCCTTCCGTAATCACCAGGACAGCCCCAATCCGCTTCACCTGCAAATCCCAGAAATAGCCCAGAGTTTTGGAACTGGGTAAAACCCCTTCTAATTGAAGCTTGAATGCCTTTGCCTTACTGGAACTCTTTCGAGCAGCCTGCTGAATCTTGACCACGACCTGCTTCTCATCAGGAGCGTAAAACACAACCTCACCCCGAATTGAGAAGTAATCATCCTCATAACCAGGAGAAAGGTCTGCTTCAGAGGTTTCAGCTTCAGGTTGAGCCGTATCGACAGGAGCATCAGCATCACCCGATTCGGTATCACTCGATTCGGTATCACCCGATTCAGTGTCGTCATCCTGCTCCTTGCCTTTACTCAGTTTTTCTGGCTCCCAGACCCCAACGATTTGCACATGCAAGTTATCCTGCATTTCGCGGGTCCGGGGGTATACAACCCAGAGGTGATCTTCTGCCAGATCCAAATGGTTGCGCACCAGGCTCATGACTCGACCCAACAGGACAGCCTCAATCGCAGTACCGTCAGCAGTTTTCATCTCTCCACGAGTAAACTGTTCCTCTGACGGAGAATACTGTCCCCTGACCAAGCCGATCGCCCGGTATTGCTTTGGTTCACTAGGCGGCGGAATTGGCTGCTGCCTCAGAGATGCCTGCTCGTCTAAAAGTTCGGCAGCGGGTGTTGCCACTGGCTCTACTGGTTTAGAGAGTTCAGCTTTCTGGCTGGCTACAGGTGATACCGCAGACTTCGGCGGACTTGCCGGTTGAGCAGGCGGTTGGGGACGGCTTACAGGACGCATCAATGGGCGCTTGGGTACCAGTGGGGTGGAATCTGCCTCACTGTCCGGAGTCGGGTTGGGGGACTCACCATCAGAAGAGTTGCTCAATGGCACACCTTTTGTGGAATCAGACGTAGCAGAAAGTTGCTCATCTGAGGGAATGGGCTTAGACAAGGGGGACTCAGGGGGCTGAAAAGAACGATCAGGCAAGGGACTCATAGGCTTTAGCTCAGGCTAAATGCGCGATTGCATCAGTCAGCTTATTGTACTGAATGCAAGCGAACGACATCTCCATCAGAAAAGTTCGTGGAATTTTTACAAACAAATTTATTTGCAGAAAACCCCACGCTGTTTTGACAAATCGGAATCAACAGTATCTGTGTTCAAAACAGACTGGTTTGCCGAATTCATTCTTAACATTCGCGCTCGCCAAGCAGCAAGTTTCTGATTACCCCCATCATACCCAAAAGCGTTTAAATGGCAGTAGAAGAAAGGGTTATAGCAGGGTTGATGAGGCGGGTATTGGGATCTGGTAAGCAAATAGTTTGTGGCTTGGAGTTCGTGGTTCAGAGTTCGTTCCTACCCCATACTCCATCGCCCCATCACCGCTTCTCCTCGGCGATAAAGCTCACGGGCATACTCTGTCCAGGTGCCCTGCCCCCAGTAGCGGAAGCAGCTAGTTTGCAGCAGTAGATTGTACAGCAGTGCCTGCTGGTAGTCTTCCCTTTGGGTGACAGACGGATCTGCCTGTACCAGAGAGTCAAACTTTTGATGAAAGGCTGCACTGAGTTGGTTCATGGGTCCCAGGACGTTTTCGTAGCCCCTGACCCAACTCAAATCGTTTGTCCAGGATGCGCCATCCATGTGGAACTGGTGGTCCGTTGCCTTGAGTTCGGCGATCGCTTGCTCCACGGCTTCCGGCGCAGCATTCCCTGGGTCAACCCGCTGCCAGATCTTATGCTGCTGCACAGCCTGGATTTCAGGGTAATCCTCTGGTGTAACCCCCGCCGCTTCAATCAATTCAATATACTCAGTTCCGTTCAGACCAACCACGCCTGTCGCACTATGACCGTTTTCTTTAATGGCGTGCCAGACGGGCTGAAAATCACGGGGAAATTCATTCATCATCACGCCACCGTTTTCCCCATCGGCAATCTGAGTGACGCAAGCAGGAACTGATTGCTCTCCAATCGACTGTCTGCCCCGACCTTTCGCTTCGTGATAGGGCTGCATCTGGGCAACCAACTTAGTATCCGATCCCTGAGTTTTAATCAGAGCAGTAATTCTGACTGTTTCGCCTTTGGAGTTGCAAGCAACCAGCCGATTGGGAATGTACTTCTGATCCTGGGACAAACTGGAACCGTCCAACCGCTCAACTGAATGCTCTTGCACCATCAGCCAGCGATAGCCACAGTCTTTTAATGCCTTGATGTACTCGTAAAGAGTATCGGGGTGGTTGGGCATATGCATTTCTGGTGGCGAAAAGCCCTTGACCCGTTTCAATGCTTCGTAGCCAAAGAGGGCAGCAAAATGCTGCTGCCATGCCTGAATGTGCAGTTTGATGTCGGGAATGGGGGTTGAGGGCACAACTGCATGGCTCCACATCGTTCCTAACCATTCCACATGGGGTTGATAGAGAGGATCACAGGCGAGACGCTTAAGGTTATTGAGAATATCATCTCGACCCATCTGGCGCAGCCCCCACAGCAGGTTCCCAGAATAGTCCAGCATGATACGCGGATTACAGCCGTTACCCACCAGTTCAGGAATGAAATCTCCCATGCGCGAGTAGCACCAGGCAAAAACGCCCGCATTGTGGTTATCCCCTTCCCCAGAATGCTCAAACATGTGCTGGAGGTTGCAAATCAATTCACCGTTTGTCCCTGCTGGGATGGTGGGTTGATGCATGTGAAGCGCACAGGCAAACCCCGCTGAAATATGCTCCAGGCGCAGAGATGTTTGAGGCAGAAAAATCGGTTCCTGGTGGTTAACCACTGATTGAACCTCTGCTTCCCAACCACAAATGTTTGGTAACCCTGCCTTGATTTCTTCCAGGACAGGCAGATTCGGAGATGGTGCTGTTGCAATCATGAGGCTTTACCTTCAATGCTGAGATGCTGACTATTTCGACAGTCGCTCCGCCACACCTGCGGCGAACCACCCCCGCATCATAGATCAGAAGTTTGGGAGAGAACGGAATTAGGGGGGAGGTGTCAGGTGCCAGGTGGGGTTAAATTTTTTGTGGGATTCTGACAAGGGGAGTCGAGAGAGTTAATAGGGCACGGCATTGTTTGGGGACGCACCCTGTTAGTCATTAGGGATCAGTAGTTGATTTAGTCTTCTCAATTCTCAGCTCTGAACTCTCAATTCTCAACTCTCCCCCTGCTCAATTTAACTAAATGTTAAGCTGTGTCCTGACGATGTAACATGTCATGAAATACTCATGTTTGAGCAAAGGCTTAACTGGCTGGAAGCTACGGCAGAGTTAAACTTGTGGCAACTTGATCCTGAGTTAACATTCACTCGACAGGGATCGCAACTTGGCTCTAGACTGAAGTCTCAAGTCTGTTGCATCATTCGATACAGATTCATCATTACTAAGGTTTAGGTGAGGTCCCTGTGCAACTACAACATGTGGCTGTAAAGCGGGTCACGGGCGCTTATGCATTGATTGATAGCCTTAAGCGTCACGGGGTCAAGCATATTTTTGGATATCCAGGTGGTGCCATTCTGCCTATCTACGATGAGCTGTATAAGGCAGAGGTAGAAGGGGGCATCCAACATATCCTGGTACGGCACGAACAGGGAGCGGCTCATGCTGCCGATGGGTACGCCCGTGCTACAGGTCAGGTCGGTGTTTGCTTTGGGACTTCGGGTCCTGGTGCCACTAATCTGGTGACGGGCATTGCCACAGCCCACATGGACTCGATTCCGATGGTGGTTGTCACGGGTCAGGTTCCCAGCCATGCGATTGGGAGTGATGCGTTCCAGGAAACGGATATTTATGGCATTACCCTGCCGATTGTGAAGCATTCCTACGTTGTGCGAGATCCCAGGGACATGTCGCGCATCGTGGCAGAGGCATTTTACATCGCCAGTACAGGGCGACCGGGTCCTGTGTTAATTGATGTGCCCAAAGATGTGGGACAAAGCGTATTCGACTATGAACCCATTGATCCCGGTGAAATCAGGTTACCTGGTTACCGTCCAACGGTGAAGGGCAACCCTCGTCAAATTGCCCAGGCTTTGAAGCTGATTCGGCAGGCGAAGCAGCCCTTGTTATACGTGGGAGGAGGGGCGATCGCCTCCAATGCCCATGCTGAAGTGAAGGAACTGGCAGAACGCTTCAATCTGCCCGTAACAACAACCCTGATGGGACTGGGCGTATTTGATGAACGGCATCCGCTTGCCGTAGGAATGCTAGGGATGCATGGCACCGCCTACGCCAACTTTGCCGTTACCGAGTGTGACCTGCTGATTGCAGTGGGTGCCCGCTTTGATGACCGGGTCACAGGCAAACTAGATGAGTTTGCCACCCGCGCTAAGGTGATTCATATTGACATTGACCCAGCGGAGGTGGGTAAAAACCGCGCTCCGGAGGTGCCCATTGTGGGGGATGTGCGACAGGTGTTGCTTGATCTGTTGCGCCGTAGCCAGGAGGAGGGGGACGGGCGCGACCCAGACCGGAACCGCTCCTGGTTAAATCGGATTGCCCGCTGGCAGGAAGACTATCCGCTAGAGGTGCCCCATTATCCCGGTAGCATTGCGCCCCAGGAGGTGATTACAGAACTGACTCTGCAAGCACCCAATGCTATCTACACCACGGATGTGGGTCAGCACCAGATGTGGGCAGCCCAGTTCCTTAAAAATGGTCCCCGTCGTTGGATCTCCAGCGCGGGTCTGGGCACGATGGGGTATGGAATGCCTGCGGCTATGGGTGCCAAGGTGGCAATACCGGATGAAGAAGTCATTTGCATCAGTGGAGATGCCAGTTTCCAGATGAATTTGCAGGAGTTGGCAACTCTGGCGCAGTATCGCATCAATGTCAAGACCGTGATTATCAACAACGGCTGGCAGGGTATGGTACGCCAGTGGCAAGAAGCCTTCTACGATGAGCGCTATTCTGCTTCCAATATGCAGCCAGGAATGCCCGATTTCGTCAAGTTGGCAGATGCTTTTGGCATTAAGGGTATGATTGTCCGTTCCCATGACGAACTGAAGGGAGCAATCACCGAGATGTTGAACCACAAAGGTCCGGTTCTCATGGATGTCCGGGTGAAGCGGAATGAGAACTGCTACCCAATGGTGCCCCCTGGTAAGAGCAATGCTCAAATGGTGGGGTTACCCGAACGTAAACTCCTGGAACGGGCGGCGGAACTCTTAAACTGTAGTAGCTGTGGTGCCAAAAACGCACCCTCTAACCGATTTTGCCCAGAGTGCGGCACGAAGTTATGAGCTAGGGCATAGGACTAGTAGACTGCGGCGTAAGTTTGGCAACCCTTGTAAAGATGTTAGGTGTTAGGAACGGTAGCCAGATTTACGCTAAGCTCTACTAGATTGAAGCGAGTTTTAGCTTACCCGTTCTAACCCGTTCTACATGGGAACAGACCTTGTAACGGTTGAATGGGCTTTGTGATGGCGATCGCACGACCTTACTATTTATGCGAGACCTTGATCAATGTCCATTCCCTGGATGTTTTGTATTGCCTAAATGGATTTGAAGATAGACACGGTTCAGCCATCCGGGTAAAAGAAGCTCTATGATGAAAAATCAAAGTGTTTCATATCGTTTAACCAGGGTATGGAATTTCTTTAAGCTACGGAACACTGCCCGTAACAAAAATTAGTCTGAAGGCGTGGAGTCAGTTTGATGGATGCAATGGAGTTTTTTCAACGGAGTGCTGGCAGGTGGCGATCGCAGCGCACCACTCATCACCTCGCCTTCAAGCGATCGGAAGGGGGCAATTCTGAAATTCGAGTAGATGCGCTGGTCGCTGACGATCCAGAAATTATTGCCCTCTGTGAGTTTCATCAAATTGACCCAGGGATAGCGGCGGGCGGTTGTCGTGTGAACTGGGGCGGCTCCATGGGTTGGGATCAGGAAGGTGAAAATCACGAAGGCAATACCGTGTTTGCCCTGGTACCGGATGCAGATAATTCTTGCCAGGGAAGGCTGCTGCGAGATAGAGGCTATGCTGAAATTATGCCGGTGGTCGGCTTTTACCATATGGATGAGGATGGTGGGCTGAATCTGGTCACCGACTATGAAACCATGAGTTCGGTGGAACGGTTCTGGTTTGCCAGTCCTGATTTGCGCTTACGAAGCAGCACTGTGAAGCGATTCGGAGGATTCAGTACGGCTTCCTTCTGCACGGAAACCCGGATTGGAACAGATTCGCTCGTCGAACCTGAATCTGGCTTGGGCAAAGCGGTTGAGGTAGCGGTTGCCCAAGTGCAAACGGCTGTTCAACCTGGACAGCGTGGTTCTGAATCCTCTCTGTCGCTCTTCGGTTGGTGATCCATCTTACCAACAACGATTCCTACACCCGTGGAGTTGAATATCTGCGGGTGATGCAAACTCTGTTGCCCAATCCGGCGATGGTGGATGTGATGGATAACCTGCGCGATCGCACGACCATCTGTACCTGGATTGGAACCCACATCTGGGCTGTGAATGAAGCACTCCAGCAGAGTCTCTTAGCCTGCCATGAATGTTTTCACCTTGAACAACGACGCTGCATTACTATTTATGCGGTACCAATCGCCCAGGCTTACAGGTTAGATGGTCTCTGCAATATTGCAACGACACCCACCACAATCCTGATTGATGCGGGGCGGGTCGCCCCTGAGCACTGGTTGAGCCTTGTTGCCCATGAGTACGCCCATGCCCATTTAGGTAGCCCTGGTCACCATCAAAAATTTGCCGCCATCCTCTCCCATCTCTGCTTGGGGTTAGGGCTAGAACCGCCCAGGGTACAAACAGAAGAAAGCCTACGCAGCCACCCACCCTACATGCCAACCTATGATCCGTTAGCGTTCTGGAGAGGGGAAACGATGGCTCTCCATCCCCATGAGTGTGCAGAAAGTGTGCCAAAGTGATGTAATAGCAAATAGGTGTAACTCCTATAGATTCAGGCTTTCTGGAATATTAAGGAGTGTAAAAATTCATGAGGGTGTTGAGGATGCGTGTCTCCTTTACCCTTATGATCAGGGAAATTTGTAAAGTTTCGTAAGAAGGGAGTTTTTAAAACGTGGCTATCCCCCTGCTTGAGTATGCTCCTTTGAGTCAGAATGTGCGCGTTTCTAGCTATGAAGTGGCGGGCGATGAACAGCCCAGGATTTATTCAACTGATAACTTGCTATCTCCGTCTGATCTCGGCAATTTGATTGATGCGGCTTACCGTCAGATCTTTTTCCATGCATTTGCTGCTGACCGCGAGCCTATTCTGGAGTCCCAGCTTCGCAATGGACAGATTACTGTGCGTGAATTTATCCGGGGGCTGACCCTGTCCAACACCTTTACCCGCAGTTTCTATGACCTTAACAGCAACTACCGTTTTGTTGAGCAGTGCGTTCAGCGGATTTTGGGACGTGATGTTTACAGCGAGCGGGAAAAAATTGCCTGGTCTATTGTGGTAGCAACGAAAGGTCGGGCAGGCTTCATCAATGATTTGCTGAGTAGCGACGAGTATCTGGAAGCCTTTGGGGACAATATTGTTCCCTACCAGCGCCGTCGGGTTCTGGCATCGGGAGCCAGCGAGGTGCCTTTCAACATCAAGTCTCCCCGCTATGACGGGTACTACCGGGCAAAACTCGGTTTTCCCCAAAACATCTGGCAAACGCCTGTGCGCCGCTACAGTGTCTCAGATCAAAAATCCCAGGCAGGCAACCCGGCTCAATTCCTTGGCATGGCTCAAAGCATCAGCCCCGTAGCCGGTGTGCCGCAGCGGGTTTCTGCCCTCAACATCGACTACGAACGCAAGGTGCCCTATCGCCAGCGTTAATGATGGGTAGCGTTGCTGATTTTGGATATGAATTGAGCGTTGGATGAATTGAAGACTTTCAATTCATACGGCTATTCAGCACCACCATGATGGGTAGGCATTTTTCTTACCCTCTGCGATACAGCGGTTCTCATGCTGATGTGATACAAGCTAGTGGTTTGTTATGAGTCATTAGTCATTAGTCCTTTGTGGGCGACCAATGACCAATGACCAAGAACGACCAAAAATGTACTTCAAAAAGCTGAGCAATTGCTATAAGCAATTTCATGGCTGATTCAATTTCTTGAATATTAGAGAGCCGGAATTCAAAGGTTAGGGTTCAGAAACCAATGATCTGAATCTTAATGATTGAATTTTGGCTCTTTGTTTTTGTTGGACTCGGAAACCAGGCTGGAAATTGCGTTGGCTAGTGTTCCCGGATCAGAGGGTTTAGTAATGTATGACTGGAATCCCGCTGCCAGAGCTTGTTGCTGGCTGGCTTCTCCAGCGCAGGCGGTCAGGGCGATCGCCGGAATGGTTCGGTTCCTCCCTGTGCCGGATTAACGTCTTGCGGGCTGATGCTACCTTCTGCGCGTATTGCTCGATTAGCTTGGATCGTGAGCATCCTTGCCTTTGAGCCGCTGCATCGAGTTGTTGCCATGCAAACTTTAGAAATACTCCTTCTGACCCATTGCGATCGCGGAACCTGAACCTTTAGCCAGAGTTTTTCGAGCTTAAATTCAGGCAAAATTCACAGAATCTCTATTAAATAAGTAACTTTTCACAGCCAATCCGAAGGTTAAAACCGCGACTTCAGTTGCCGGTATTCCACCTGAGCTGGTTTTGGATTGGCTTTGAATCAAGTCGAACGGAGGTTTAATCATGAGAACAATTCAAAAAAACGATTTGGTGGGTTTAACCCGCGATTTGGGTGATCACCTATCTGAGGGTTTAGTTGGAATGGTGACCCAATGTTACGAGAACTGCTTTGACGTTAAATTTCCCATTCAAGGCAGTGAAGCTCTCCATGCCCGTGTCTTCCCCGAAGATATCAAGCTATTGCTAGGCGACCTTAATTTAACTAACCCATAAACCCTTGAGGACTATGAACGCAAGTGAACTTTTGGCGCAATATGCCGCAGGCAATCGTGACTTTACGGCAGTAAAACTCAGTGAGGCTGACCTATCGGGAGAGAATTTGCAGGAATCTGTATTTGATGAAGCTGTTTTAGATGGGGCAAATTTGAGTGGTGTTAACTTGAGTCGGGCAAGCTTGATTGAAGCAGACTTAAATGGAGCCAATCTAAGCAATGCGGATCTAAGTGGCGCAAATTTAAGTGGAGCGATCCTGGACGGTGCCAATTTGGAAGGAGCGATTTTAGATAATGCAAACCTCAATCAGGCAGATTTAACGATCGCAAAACTAACCCAGGCAAGTCTTAATCGAGCAGATCTGAATGAGTCTAATCTAAAGGCAGCTAATTTGAGGGAAGCCGATCTTAGTCGAGCTGATCTGGGATATGCCGATTTGGAAAAAACAGACATGAGCCATGCCGACTTGGAGAACACAAATTTGACCGGTGCCAATCTAGAAGAGGTCAATTTAGAAGGCACCATTCTTGACGAAGGTTGATTTTTAGCCACAATCCTCCCAGATCCCGAACTTTATTTTCAAACCACTCAAGATCTCCGAGGTTTTTAAAAACCTCGGAGGTCTGAACCACACAGCTTACAGTAATTGGCAGCCAAAAGCCTGAAATCCTTTACAGGAATCTTTACAGGAATGTTTTAGTTTAAGGGCGTTGCGGGAATTTCAGCATGGACTCCGAGTGAATTACCAGAATCACGGGCAACTATTTCCTCCACCTTTGCATCCTCTTTTGCATCCTTTTCAGGTAAACTCGGATCTTCTAACAATCGATTAATGAAGCTGGCAACGGGCACTGCAATCAACAGTCCCGGAAGCCCGAATAGCTTAGTGCCCAACACCAGAGCAATAATGACCCAAATTGGCTTAAGTCCGGTAAAACCGCCTAAGATGCGAGGGGCGATCGCCTGATCAACCACCTGGTCAATGACAATGCAAACTATTAAGGTGGTCAGGGCTAATCCAGGCGACTGTGCTGCCACCAGCAGAGAAGCCAAGCCAAAACCAAGCGTATCTCCAAAAGGAACCAATGTCATGATTCCAATCGTGGAGCCTAACAACAAGCTGTAGGGTACTTTGAGGACAAAAAGCGCGACTGAAATCAACACAGCCATCACTAAACCCAACGTTGCCTGACCAATAAAGTAACTATGAAAATCGTTGTGGAGCGATCGCTGAATCGATACACGTCGGTTTGCTGGCAATAATTGAAAAAGAGCATTCCAAACGCGGTTGCCATCCAGCAGTAGATAAAGCGTTAGAACCAGTGTTAACAATGCCGAAGAGATGCCACCAACTGCATTCAGCGTCAGCAAAACCGTTTCGTCCCCTAAGCCATCTAACTTTTCTGGCAGCCGTTCGGTAGATTGACGAATCAATCGGCTCAAATTAATCGGCAACCGATGGGCAGATGCCCAATTTTGCAGGACCTGGAGTTTTTGACTGGCAATCCCCAACCAGTCAGGCATGTGCTCTACAATTCCAGAAACTTGTTCCAGTAAGGCAGGCAGCAGAGTGATACCCAGCGCCCCTAACCCAACCAGACTGAGCAGCAGCACCATAAAAACGGCAAAGATCCGGTTGACTTTGTGCCGTTGAAGAAACTCAACCGGATAGTTCAAGATAAACGCAAGCACTGCCGCCACTATAAAAATAGTGACCAGTGGCTCAAAGTAATGCAGCAGTTGAATTAACACCCAACCATTCAGGGCGATCGCAGGCAGCAGTAGCCATGCTTTGATCGATTGATTAGATCCTGCAAAAAGTTCTGTCATCTCAGTTCCGTTCCGAGCGGCTTAGTCTGGGCAGGGGAGGCTTGATCGTAAAATTGACTACCCCGTTGAGCGGCAGCCGTTTGAGCAAATTGGTACGCACAATTGTAAGACTTGGAGCTATGGATTGCCCGCCAGTTGGGATAGTCTTTGCAACCCGATCGAAGAATAATATCTTTATCAGTCTGATAAGTGGTGAAAAAAGTATTTGAATCGATGGCTTCCTGCATGAACTGACTCCAGATGTATCTGCACGTTTCCGCTTTGCAAAGTATTCCTGTTATCGTTCAAATCCCTGAATTGCGAGATCTACCGCTGGGATGAATTCGTTTTAACGGGCTAGAGCTGATTTGAGCTGGAGGTCGGTGTCTGGTAGTGCATTGCATTGCAGTGCCCCTACAGAACGCAAACAACAGATCTGGAACACTACCCTTCATTTCGATATTGCTGTTGCAGTCAGCGATGATAATGCATGACAATGCGCTTAGGAATGAGAATTTAACAAAACCGAATTTTGTAGGGTGTGTAAAGCCTGCGGCATGGCTTCACTAAAGGCGATAGCCACAACGCACCAATCCTTCGAGGCGATGCGTTAATAACTAAGAGGTAGAAAATGTCATCCTCCGAGCCAATTAGCATTCGTCAGCTTTCCGCCAAAGACCTGGCACTGATGGAGGACTTATTGGCTACTTTCGGTGAGGCTTTCGACGAAGTTGATATCTACAGCTCGTCTCGCCCAAGCAATGCCTATCTCAAGCGGCTGCTAAGCAGCGATTATTTCATCGCGCTGGCAGCATTAAAAAAATGAATCAGTCGTCGGAGGTATTGCTGCTTACGAACTCCAGAAGTTTGAGCAGGAGCGAAGTGAAATTTATATTTACGATCTGGCTGTAGCCGCAGCGCATCGACGCGAGGGCATTGCCACCGCATTAATCCAAAAATTAAAGGAGATCGCTGTAGCAAGAGCAGCTTATGTTATTTTCGTACAGGCGGATATCGGGGATGATCCTGCAATTGCACTCTATACGAAGCTTGGGACACGCGAAGATGTGCTTCATTTCGATATTGCTGTTGCGGTCAGCGATGGATAATGCATGACAATGCGCTTAATTAATAGACATTACCGGAAATAAACCGCCTGCGATGAGAATAGACGATAAAACTGTAGGAATTGACGGCTTTACGTAAAGAATTGATCTCTTTTCTTATTTCCGAAGAAGTCTAATGAGTTACTGAAATACCAGATGGAGCTAGAAATCTTGTTCCATCGCCCTTTGGGAGATGGCGAGGGTGAGGGCAGATTTTCCGGTTCATATCTCGATTCAGCAACGCCCACAGCAAAATGAGTTGAAACTTCGTTCCAACTCATTTAAGCCTTAATATATCCCTGGCATCGGCAACACCGACCAACGAACAATTAACAATTTATCGCGGTGGCACTTGATCGAGTGTCTGACGCACCCCTGGACCCGGTGTATAGTCATAACCAAAGGTCGCGCGATCGCTATCATCCAGAATGCGCGGGGTCAACACAATGATTACCTCTCGCCGCTCATTGTTTCGCGCCGTCCGTCTAAACAATGCACCCAGGATGGGGATGTCTCCCAGAATTGGGATTTTGGTCACCTCTGCCCGGTCAGCATCCTGGATAATACCAGCGGCTACCAGGGTTTGACCATCCCGCAGGCGGATCCGTCCCGAAGCCAGCGATCGCTCCTGCAATAGCGTAATTTGTTGAGTTGTGGCAGAACTACCACCAAAACCGGGAATATTGATGTTAAAGTTTCCGGTTGGGGTAGAAACTACTGGGTTGACGGCTAACGTAACAAAGCCATTATCATCAATCCGGTCCACCTGAACGTTGAGCGTTACCCCAGCATTTGCCTTCTGAGTCGTCACAGTCACCGTGGCAGAGTCCCCACTACCCGTAGTTTGAACCTCCACATTGGAGATGATTTCCTGGGTTAAGTTAACCGTTGCCTGTTGTCCTTCCTGCACAACTAATGTCGGATCGGTCAAAATCTTGGCGTTACCAGAAGTGACTTGAAGTTGCAATTGAGCAAAAAAGTTACTGGCAAAGTCATAGAACGGAATTGGAGGAATAGCCCCAATGGGGGAGACCCCAACCTGGGTGGGGGGACTGACTGTACCTGGAATAAACGTACCCAGGTTAATAATCCCCAAGCCACCCTGGTTGATAAAGCGGTTTTGACCTACGCCAAAGGAGAAGCTAAAACCAGCCTGTTCAAGGTTACTTAAATTGACATCAATCACCTTGACATTCATCGTTACCTGGCGGCGGCGGGCATCTAGTTGGCTTAACAGCGCAGATGCAATTTCAACCTTGCGGGGGGCACCACTGACAACGACCGTATTTAACCGGGCATCTACACTCACTGCCAGTCCAGAGAGGGTCAGCGGTGCATCCCCTCTTTGGGCACGGATCAGTTTGATGTCTGGTTCTTCAATCCGAGTTAAGACCTGGTTTGGTCCTGCCGTACCAATAGGCACCACCGTGACTCTGGTAATGGGTAGTTGAAATTCTGCACCCTGAGAAACAAGGTAGTTTGCAGCTTCCGTTGCACTTGCCTGGTTTAACCTCAAGGTCCGGGTTGCCACGTTACGAGCATCATCCGGCAATCGGGGGCCCACATAAATCGTCGAGGCAACTCGATTGGCTTCCAAGCCAGTAATTTGCAGAATGGTGTTAAACACATCCTGAACAGATTCATTTTCAATGTCGAGGGTGACTCTGGGTCCTTCGTCGGGTCCTGCCCCTGGTTGTTGTGCTGGTTGTGCCTGCTGTTGCCCTGGGATAGCTCTCGGTGGGGCATAGGCGAGGTTGAGTCCAGCAGCGCGTGCCAGCAGGGCAAGCACTTCCCTTGCCGGGGCATCCCGCAACACCAGACGGGGTACTCGCTCGGCTGTCCCCAAGTCAACACTGCTGGTTGCTGGATTAAATTGAGAAACGGCAATATCCCCAGTTGGAGGGGGAACCGCCCGTGGCAGGGCAGGCAATGTAACCGGGTTAGCAGTGCCTGGAGGTCCCCCTTGAATCGTAATATTTGGATTGGGAACCAGGGGTGGAGTGGGGCTATTGAGATTGAGGGTCGGGGGTGGTCCAGGACGGGTAGCCGGGGGGGGTGCCTGAGCAACTTGAGGTTGGGATGGGGATTGGGAACGAGGGGGGGCAGTAGAAGCTGCTGGGGTTGAACGAGCCAGGGGCAGCGTTGCTGGAACACTGGAGGCTGGTTGTTTCCCGGTCGAACGGCTCAGGTTTAGCATCACCCCACCGCTGTCTGGGCGAACCACTTCGCCCATGAGTGACCCCTTTTGACCGATCGCCGTGACTCGAACGCTGTTGGCATCCAGTTGGTTGACCGTGACCCGCGAGATTCCCGGTGCCGGGTTTTCCTGACTGTAACTCTTGCCATTCGGTAGACTAAGCTGGGTGCCAGTAATATCGGCAGTCCAGCTATCATTCCGATTGACTGCAAACACATGGGGACGCTGACCCGGCTTTGTTTGCAAAAAAACGTTCACTCCTTGCTGGGTGGGATTGAGTTGAACAGCCGTTATTTGCGCTGACGGTGACGCAAGGGCGGGCTGTATTGCTACCAGTGCGGCTGCTCCACCAAGCAGAATCCGACTGAATCCCTGAGACTGTTTCACGGTTCCTTCCTCACTCAAAAATAATCATTTGAACTAGTCGTTTGTCAGGTTTGATTTTGTGAGCCTGGGATAAGTAGGGGGCTATTATTCTAGGGTTTTGAACCCATCAAACAACGCTTGACAGACCACTAGAACGCACACCAGGGTTTACGAGCGATCGCGCCAGGGCTGACATACCAGTTCTTTACCTCATCGCTTTGGCACTATAGTCAAATTCGCCTGTGCTGCCCCTGCCTGACTTGCGGGCAACAACGCTTCCAGTCGAAACGTGCTTGTAATCTTAGGCTCAGGCTGACAGTTCGCTAAAAAGCGAACTGTATTCCCCTGGATTTCATACAAACGACTGGTCGCCACTCTCCCCGGTGTCCCATCTCCAACCACAAACTCAACATTTTTCAATACCAGCAGAGGTTGCAGCCGTTCAATACTCCGCAAAATCGACTGAGTTTGGGTGAAGTTTCCTTCCACCGTGACATTAATCACCTCTCGACTTAGCTTGTCGTTAACCAGGGAACCGTAGGAGCCGTCAGTCACCGGTCCAGATAGCTTGGGGTCAGGCGTAAACTGCCGCAACTGCGATCGAACAACCAGATCACCGGCTGACTCTTCAATCTGTTGAATATTGTTTCTAACCCAGGCAGGACAACTTGCCAACTTATCCTGTCTCAGCTTTTGCAATCCCGCGTTGCGAGCATCAATTTGGCGGTTGATATCCAACAGCAGGGTATCCAGTACGGACTCGTTGGCAAACAGGGCTAGCACATCCTGTCGTTGTTGCTTTGCCGCTCCCAGATCCTTCTGGGCTTCCTCAATTTGCTTGTTAATTTCCTCCGTTTGCTGAATCTGAGCCTGCTTTTGGGCAACCTGAGCTTCCAAATCCTGGTATCTTTGCCACTCAGGCTGCACCAGATTGAGCAGAATGTAAGCGGCTCCGCCTAAACCTAATAAAGCCAGGAGAATACCACTCAAAGTTGGGGTCATAGGAATCCCAAAAACCACTGGATAAGCCGGTGCCGTATCCAGATCGGGGGGAGCAAAATCATCGGTCATAGTCATTTTTGAATCACCCCCTTGCGCTGTAATGCTTCAATTCGGGTTACCAGTCCAACGGCAGTCTTCCGCTCTAGCTCTTGCAGTAAATCGGATGCCGGGATATCGTTAAATGCCGTTTCAACCGTAAACTCGACCTGCCTGGGAAGCGTAGGCAGCGCATTGGAATCCACCGAACTGGTTGTGGGCGCATTCCGGAGTTGGAGATTACTGAGTGAGGGAGCCTGTTTTTGCAACTCTGATGAAACCAGGCGGGTCTGCTTTGGATCTAATAAGGCTGACCTTTGCAGCACCAACATAAAGTCATTCACGTCATTAAAGGAGTTGGCAATCCCACTGATTTCAACTTTGCCGATGATGGGGGGAGTGGGTGGAGGGGCAGGCTCACCAGGGCTGGGGCTGGGAGCGGGGGCTTGTGCCTGGGGGTTTGGAGCCTGTTGCTTGACACGCAGGATTTGCACTCCAGGCGGAATGCGATCGCGAAAGTCTTGCATCACCGCAGACCAGGGTTTAATCGTGTTGAATACGCTTGCCAGCGCATTGGTTTCATCCCTGACCTGGGTTACCTCAGTCCGGATACTCTCAATTTGCTTTTGCTTCGCCTGAATATCCCCCAGTTGCGTATCCAGAGCTGCCTGTTGCTGCTCTAGTTCGCCATTTCTGGACTGTAAAAAGAGCAGCAGACCACCTGCCAATAATGGCAAAAGGATTGCCGCCAACAATCCCAAAATCAGGGGTTGGCGACTATCGCTTGGAACCGCTTTTACTCCTCTTGCCCGGGCAGCCGCACTATCCGGCTTATACTCCGGGCGGTCATTCAAAAAATTAACGTCCAGACTATACATGTCACATTGCCTCCCGCAAACCTAGACCCAGCACTACCCCCAACCCCGGACGCTGCGTTTGAGGAATCTCTTGAGTGACTTCCAAACCCAGAGCCGCGATTGGGTCAATCTGACTGCTGGGCAAACTCAGCCGTTGGGTAAAAAACTCATCCAACTGACCGATCGCCCCACCTGGACCTGCCAGCAACAGTTGTGCTACTTCCAGGTTGTCTCCCTGGTTCAGGTAAAAATCGATGGAGCGCCGTAATTCGTCTGCCAATTCCCCAATAATTCGCAGCATCGCCGCCGCTCCCGGATTCGTACCACCCATCTTGCCTGGACCACCCATCGTAGTGTCGGCAGGGCTGACCGGGATCGTCATACTTTGCAGCAAATCCGTACTGCGAGACGGGGGCAAATTCATCGCCCGCGACAGCGCACTTTGAATTTGATACGTTCCAATCGGAACCGTCCGCGAAAACTGGGGCACTCCATCCACCGCGATTGAAATCTCGGTACTTTCAAACTCAATATCCACCAGTGCCACGGCTTCCTGGGGCGAAAACTGACGCAGTTGATCCCGAATCGTGCGAATTAAGGCAAAACTGCTAATCTCTAAAACATCTACTTGCAACCCAGCTTGTTGGAAAGTTTGAATATAGGAATCAGTAATTTCTTTGCGGGTTGCAACCAGTAAAACTTGAAACTTTTCGATGCCATCTTCATCAACAAATAGACCAAGTTTCTGATAGTCAACGTCCGCCTCTTCCCGCGGAAATGGAAGATATAGTCCGGCTTCCTGATTGAGCACCATTTCCCGCAGTTCCTGATCATTCAACTCTGCCGGAATCGGAATAATCCGGGTGACCGTATCCCTGCCCCCAGTAACCGCCGTTGCCACCCGCTTGGCTTTGATCTTATTTTCTGCCATCAACGCCTGAATCAGTTCTGCCATACTAGGCGCATCCATGATCTGCCCTTCCTGAAACAACCCCTCAGGAACGGGAGCAGAACCCAGTGTCGCCAGCTTAAACCCCTGACCCTGCTTTTTCAGTTGGGAGATGTTGATCCGATCAGCAGCGAGTTCAATACCGATGCCTTTTGATTTTCCAGAAAACAAGCCTTTTAGAGAGTTAACCACAATCCCGCCTGCTCACTACTTGCTTAAAGGTATAGAAGGTATTCGAAAAACAGGTCAAATATGTTGTTAATACATGGTACTCAATCTAAGTGAGATCGATAATCTTTAAGAGAAAGATACAAACCTTAAACAGATACGACAAGAAAAAATTTCTGCCGTAAAGGAAGGCTGACAAGGGCTTTGATTAAATTTGTCTCGTTCTTAAAAAGCGCGATGACTAAACGATGCACCTGAACTTTTATTGACCTGTTTTAACCCAATGGATGGTCATGAACACTTTTTTCAAACTGCTATGACTGGTCGCGATCGCGAGAGCAAAAACCATTCCTTTGGGCTTGAATATGCTTGCTCATCAGTGATGTTACACACAATTTCGAGAGTTGAGCAAAAAAAATTAGAAAAAGCAGAGAAAGGGTGAAACTGGGAGATGGGGCGGGTGAAGCAGAATTGACCCGAAAAACCTGGCAAACCCCTGGAGTGACTGCTTTTTTCTTAACCTAACTAAAGTTCACCATTCAAAATCTATAACTCCCATTACCTATCCCAAACCAACCCCACCGATCCAATGCTTGACCTTACAAAACTCGCTCAACAAATGCAGGGCATTAGTCAACAGTTATCCCTGGAGGCAACCGCAACCCGTCAACGGCTTGAACGTGCCCAGGAGTTGCTGGCACAGTCCTATCGGAATCAGGCGGCACTTACTGCAAACCAACAAACCTGGCGCGATCGCCTCAGTTTTACCGCTGCCGAACCGATTGAACCTTTAAATCTTCGTTCTAGCATTCCCGTTGCACCTGCAATTCACACCGTTCTGGCAACCGACGGCTCTCAGATTGCGCCCAGCCACCATGAGATCGCCTATTGCTACCTGATCAACGTGGGTCGCATCCTGCTTTTTTACGGACAAAACCGGCTGCCCCTGCTGGATAGCCAACCTGAAATTTTCTATCGCCCTGAAGATCTCTACATTTCCCGCCAGTGGGGAATTCGGACAGAAGAGTGGATGGGTTACCGGCGAACCGTATCGGAGGCAGTGGTGCTGGCAGAGTTGGGAACAGAGGTAAAGGGGAGCACAGGGGGAGGGGAGCAAGGGAGCAGGGGAGCAGAGGGGAAGGGCAGCAGAGAGGAAGGAGATCAGATCACTCCTCACTCCTCACTCCACCCTGCGGGAACGCTAAAGGCGAACCCTCCTCCCTCCTCCCTCCCTCCCACCCTCGCTCTCGTCGATGGCTCGCTCATCTACTGGTTTTTAGAGCCATTACCGGGGGAAGCGCGCGATCGCATCCTCCCCCCCATCCTGGAATCCTGGGATCGGTTGCGGGCAGATAAAATTCCGCTGGTGGGCTATCTCAGTGCGTCTCGGAGTGGGGAATCGATTAATTTCCTTCGGCTTCAGTCCTGCCCTTACGGTGAACCAGATTGTGTTGCCCATTGTCCTGGACAGGGGATGCGCGAGGCATCTCCTGGGCAAAATCGCGCTCCCTGTCAGGTACTCGATCCGTTAAAAGACACGGCTCTTTGGGGAATTCATTTAGAACCGGGACAGCGTAGCCCTCTCTGGCGTAGTTCTGCCCGCATTTTGGATGCTTATGGCGACCACCGAATCTACTTTTGCTACGTTCACGTAGGGACCGAGATTGCCCGCGTCGAGTTTCCGGAGTGGGTCGCAGAGGATGCCGCTTTATTGGATGTTGCCCTTAGTCTGACTCTGGCTCAGGTCCAGAAGGGCTACGGCTATCCGGTAGCCCTGGCGGAAGCCCATAATCAGGCAGTCGTCAGAGGAGGCGATCGCGCCCGCTTTTTCGCCCTTCTGGAACAGCAAATGATCCGTGCCGGACTGCGCAACGTCGGGATCTCTTACAAAGAAGCCCGCAAGCGCGGAAGTATTGCGTAGCCTGGTGGAGAAGGTGAGGGGTAAGGGGTGTGGCGAAATCAATGAATAACCGCTGTAAGAATAACAACTAACAACTACTCATCCCCCCTAATCCCCCTGATAAGTATTCACCTCAACCGCCGATCGCACGGAATGGGTACGATTGGTAGCGCCTAAACTGGCAGCCGCAGCACGGGCAGACGTGGTGGGAGCGATCGCTAATGGCACCGATGGAACCAGTCCCCATTGATTGATCAGGGCTTGCAACAGCCCATCTTGCTGGTCTCGTAAGCCATCCAGGTTGGTTCCCCGGTTGATGATCGTAAACCAGACTAAACCGCGATCGCGGGTCGGCAAAACGCCAGCCAGGGCACTGACATCGTTCAGCGTTCCAGTTTTTACAACCGCCGCAGTGGGAATTTTGCGGTAGTCAATCGTGCCACCGTGGTCAACGCCAGAGACGGGAAACAGGTCTGCCACGGTCAAGTTACGGGGTTGCAAATAGCGCTGAAGTGCTGCGAACATGGCACAAACAGCCCTGGGAGAAATCCGATTTCCTACTCCCAAACCAGAGCCATTCTTCAATAAAATTTCTGTTTGAGGAAATCCCGCAATTAGCGCTGATTGTTGCGCCACATACTGCGCCCCTCCTAGAGAATTGGCTAACACCTCTGCAATTACATTGTTGCTGTAGACATTCATCAACTTCAGGATTTGCGTCATAGGCAGCGAATCATGACGCAACAGTTGGGTTTGGGGTGGCAGCAGATTAGTGCCATAGGTAACAACCTGGACGGGACCAGCGATCGCCACCTGAGGGCGAAGCGTTCCCTTGGGCATGGCGTTGTACTGGAACTGGGCTTCTTCAGTCCAGGTGGTTGAGTTTAATGCCTGCTTCAGTAATGCGCCTGCCTTTTGAGGATTGGTTTCAAAATTCATCAAAAAGTTGCCGGTAATGATCAGATTACCCGTCACTTTACGGATACCCAGGCGATTGAGATCATTTCCCAGGGCGATCGCCTCTTCCCACACCATGAGCGGATCGCCACCCCCCTGAATCACCAGATCGCCCTGCAAAATTCCATTCTCAATTGGACCCGTCGCACTGACCAGCGTTTCAAACTGATAATCGGGTCCCCAGTTTTGAAGGGAAACCAGGGATGTGGCAACCTTTGTCAGCGAAGCCGCCGGAAGGGGAGTAGTCCCCTGGTTACTGGCAAGAAAAACAGAACCCGTTTGCAGCCAAACTCCCTGAGACGAGGAAAGCAGACCTGTTTTGGAAAGTTGCTGAAGATATTGCTGTAACGTCAGTTGAACCGTGGTATCCGGTTCACCAGGAACAACCATCCAGGGTGTATCCGTAGCCGTCACTAAATTGACCGAACGCACGGGGTCTGGCACGCCTGCCATCGTCAGCCAGAGAGAAAACAGCCCAGAGCTAAACAGTTCCAGCAATTCTGCCTCCTGTGATTGTGCCAGATAGAGTAGACATGAATGTTATACAACAGGTTGGGGGTGAATCGGGTGATAGGGGGCAGGTGTTAGGTGTTAAGTAGTTGCTGTATAGCCGGATGGTCATGGCTGCGCTAAAGGGTCAGCGTCAGGCACTAAGAATCAAAGCGAACGTGTTGTGGCAATACAACTCCCCAGTAAACAATTAATAACCACTCATCCCACCTGACAACCGATACCCGGCACCCAGTACCCTATATATAATGCCATCTCGGCTTATCATAGCTCATTTGTACTATTTCGATTTCTATTTTGGTTATGGGTCAGTCTGGTCAAAATCAAGCGTTACGGATGCTGCCATTCGTGGTGGGAGGATTGGCGGGGACCTTGTTATTTGCCAATCGGTTGCTTACACCAGACCTGACGGATTCTCAGGCAAGATCGGATGCACTGGGGGTTATCCTAAGTGCCGTCTTGATTCTAACGGGTTTGCTGTGGCAACAGGTTCAACCCCGCCTGCCGGAAAGTGTGGAACTGATTGGGCAGGAGGGATTTGAACTGCTGCCAGAATTATCCGATGTTGTGAAAACAGAACTTGCCTGGGCATCTCACTTGCTGTTGACGACTACAGTCACGCGATCGCTCTTGGTCTGGTATGACGGCAAAGTATTACTGCGTCGCGGTATTTTGCCTGAAACGCGAGACGTAACACCAGGACCGATTTTGCAGCGGGTTTTGGAGAAGCAAAAGCCTGTTTACCTGGTTGCATTGAAGCTTTACCCAGGCAAGGTGGAGTTTAATTATTTGCCAGAAAACACCCAGGGACTGATTTGCCAGCCCATTGGCAATCGGGGGGCATTAATCCTGGGAGCCAATGCTCCCCGTAGCTATACCCGCCAGGATGAAAACTGGATTGCCGCGATCGCAGACAAGCTGGAGAACACCTTGGGGCAGGAGATGGGGGAGTAGGGGGATAAGGGAAGGGGATGGGGAGATGGGGGGATGAGTGAACGCGGGCAGAGAGACAGAAGAGCGAAGTAAGATGGGATAGACGCAAAAAGGATTCCGTATATTCCTTATTTTCCGATCCACCCCTTCACCCCTACCCACACTTCTCCTCCTTCTCCTATGACCGATTACTTCTGGCTTTACTGGGTTCTCGTTGCTGTTATGGTATTTGGCGTGGTTGGTTCGGTTGTGCCAGCCATTCCTGGAATTAGTGTGATTGTGGGGGCGATTGTGGTTTGGGGACTGGTAAAAGGATTTGCCAGTGTCAGTCTTGCCCTGGCGGTTTCGATTGTGCTGCTGCTGGTGAGTGTGGGAATCGACTTTCTGGCGACCTACCTGGGGGCAAAGCAGGCGGGAGCCAGTAAATGGGGTCAGATCGGTGCCCTGGTTGGTTTAGTCGTTGGGTTGTTTGGGCTATTACCTGCCCTGCCCGTTGGGGGTCCAATTTTAGGCATCATTCTTGGTCCCTTGCTGGGCGCACTGATTGGAGAATTTCTCTACCGCAGAGATTTGGGGCTAGCGGCAAAGGCTGCCGTTGGTATCCTGGTAGGTTCGATTGTAGGGAACTTGATTCAGGGAATTTTTGCGATCGCCAGTGTGGTGGTTTTCCTGGCAACCACCTGGCCCTACCAAACGTGAGATGGACTAACGGCACTGCCTGAGTTGGGGTGTTTTTCTCAAGGAAAATGCACGGGCGATTTCGTCGCAGCGATCGTTGCCTTCGTTCCCTGAATGTCCCCGCACGTAAACCCATTTGATGGCTGGAGAGTTGAGCAAATCTAACACCTGCCAGAGATCCTGATTTTCCACAGGTTTCCCTTTGGAATTCTTCCATCCTTTCCGTTTCCAGCCTTTAATCCATTCCGTAATTCCTTTCAAAACGTATTCACTATCGGTGTAAAGCTCAATTGGCTCAGTTTGTTCAGACTCGTTGAAGAACTTGAGCGCATTGATTGCCGCTTCCATCTCCATTCGGTTGTTGGTGGTTCTGGAATCATATCCACCCAATTCATGGATGGAACCATTGGTGCAGTAGATAACCACTCCCCACCCGCCCGGTCCAGGATTGCCGGAACAAGCACCATCCGTGTAGATACGTTGGATTCCTGCGGTTTCCTGAGAGGACGGGTTTTGAGGTGATGGGAGATTGAGGTTGTCAGCGACTTCGGCGATCGCAGATTGCCCTGGCTGTAAAAAATCAAGCGAAACATTTAATTCCCGCAATTTTGCTTCCATTGCATTGGCACGCTGACGCTCCTGCTCCAACTGTTGGAGCGCCTCAGCCAAACGCTTTTCTGCCTGTTCTACCTGCTCTTTTAATGTCAAAGCTTCTTCCATATTCCTGTTTGTGCTGGCATGGTAACAAATGTTCCCCAACATCGCATCATTAACCTCTTTCAACTCTCAACTCTCAACTCAAAACTTTTCCTTCTCCCCTCTCCCCTTACTACTACTTAAGTATGAGAATCCTGAGAGATTAAACCCTTCGACAACCCTCATGGTCTAAGAAATGTAAACCATAGCAATGGAGATGCGATTTATGAAACGCGCACTCATCGCAGCGATCATGGCACTCCCGCTAGGCGTTGTGTTTCTGCTACCGAAACCTGCATCGGCGGCTAATATCATCTTGCAAATTGGTCCTGGGAGAAGCCGTCCTACAGTCTATCAAAGAGGCGTTATTCAACCCAGACCCACAAACCGCGCTCCAGCGGTTTACCCAGGGGCACGTCGCCCCGCAGCGGGAATCCAGAAGCAACAGCAGCAGCGTGGGTGGACTCAAAGGCGATGGGTTCCCGGTCGTTGGGAAACTGTTCGCGGCAATCGCAGATGGGTTGAGGGTTATTGGATTCCCGCTCGCCATGAATACCGCTGGTAAATAGCGAGGTTTGAACAAACACGGAAACGCAGGATATGAAGCCGCGACTGTGTATAGCTAGCAGCAATTTTTAGTAGGGTGGGCAGTGCCCACCCTCTTTCAGGCATCAAGGTTTGTGGGCAGTGCCCACCTACTGCTTACGAATTTAGTTTTTCTGAGGTTACTTAGGTTCTTCGTAAAAACTATTACTACCTTGCGAATCATCTGTCCCTAATGGAATTTGTGGCACAACTTCAATCAACGCCTTTAATGCTTTATTAACGGCTTCTGATGTCGTGAAAACTTGAGCAACATCTTCATCTAGCACAACAACAGTCATCCTCTTTCCACTTTGGGCGGTAAAACGATTGGGCTTTGCCTTCTGATAGTCAAAGTGGTATTCAGATAACATCTCATCATCAGAGTTTAAAGATTCACCGAAAGGTGTTTTGTTCATAGTCTTCACGCTCATTTCGATTAACTGAACGGGCACTGATGATACGAATAGAGTTATAACGTTCAGTGAAAGAAACCAAAATTAACCGACCTTTCTGAGAGTGCCCGATAATAATTTCTCTCTGCTCGCCTATAATGAATCGCTGTGTCTCAAATAACCTCTTCCTACCAGGAATTGAAGCAGACTCAGTTTATTTCCAGCAGCGCCTCAGACAATCGCGTGTCTTAAATTTGCCTCACTCAACTCTGCACCGGAAAGATTAACTCCAGTCAGGTTAGCTTTGCTCAGGTCTGCCCCCCGCAAATTGGCATGGCTGAGATTGGCATGGCTAAGATTTGCCCGGTTCAGTTTTGCGCCGCGCAGGTTGGTGCCGCTTAAGTCTGCCTGGGCAAGGTTAGCCAGACTGAGGTTTGTCCAGGTCAGCGTTGCCTGGGATAGGACTGCTTGACTCAGGTCAGCATTTAACAGGTAAGCTCCGGTAAGGATGGCTTCCTGCAAATTAGCACCACGCAAATTGGTGCGATAAAGGTGAGCCTGACTGAGTTCTGCCTGGGTAAGGTTGACGCGATCGAGGTTGGCATCGTTCAAATTGGCACCGATCAGCATCACTCCAGTCAGGTTGGTTCGCTGCAAATTCACTCCACATAGATTAGCCGCTTGCAAATTCACCCCCAAACATTCGGTGCCAATTAAATTAGCACGACAAAGATTTGTCCCACGCAAATTGGCACAGCGTAGATCTGCTCCCAACAAGTTGGCATCACAGAGTTCCGCCTCGGTCAGGTCAGCCCAAGTCAACGTTACATGGGCAAGTTCTGCCTGGTTGAGAATTGTGTTGGATAAATACGCATGACTGAGATTGGCTTTGTGAAGAATTGCCCCGGTCAGGTCTGCGCTATCCAGTCTGGCTTCCCAAAGGTTGGTCCCTTGCAAATGGGTATTGGTTAAATCAAAACCTGTCAGGTCAAATCGACTGAGATCCGCTGCGCTCAGGTCAGGTGTCGTATGCAGATTTAAGGAGCGCCATTCTTTCCAACGAAGGGCACCCTGCTGAAGCCATGCAAGATGCTCTGGGTTTGCCATTGCCCTACTCCTTCCGGAGATCAGTATGTTCTCGACCGGGTGCCATCTCCATTGTTTCCAGTACCGCTTTGGATGCAGCAAGGATATCCCGTTCTTCCCCACCCAGGTAAAGCCGCCCAAAACTACCGACTGCCGAAACCTGGAGAATATTAATGAGAGCGGCTTTTTCTGCCTCGTTGGCTGCCAGGGAAGCATAGGCAGCAGGCTCTACTTCAAACACGTAGAGACTCTGTCCTGACAAAATCATCTGCCCCCGACGATTACGATTAATCATCTGGGTGTGGTGGGGATCAATATTGCGGATAATCTGGCTGGAGAGGACTCTCGGCTTACGACAGTCCTGCCGCCGCACTCCCAAAGCTGCCAAAATCGCCTTCCCGGCTGCCTGCGTTTCACCCTGATTGCTGGAATGAATTTCGAGCAAGCCATAAAGCCGCTCTACCACCAGAACCCCTGGACGCACTACGGCGGATTTCAAAGCAACATCGGTAATGCGGTTAATCTCAATGCCAGGAGAAACTTCTACCCAAAGCGAAGCATCCCCCGGTAACGGCAAAAAACCGATCGCCACAGTACCCAGATAGGCAGCGTGTTGTGGCTGAAGCCGATCGATGTATACGTAACTACGAAGATCAATACCCAAGATGAATGTTTCTGCTGAAAAGCTTTAACAGTATACGCTTTCACAGGGGGCAGTGGCTAGGAACGGAGGGAAGAGATGGGGAAGGTGTGAGGTGTGAGGTGTGAGGTGTGAGGTGTAAGTTAGAAATGCTTATTGCTTGAGTCTTGGCTCTCCCCATCTCCTTTGCCCTGCTGCTCCCCTTACCCTATCTCGTACCATCGATTCCCTAGTCCCTGTAAAATAATTCCAGATCCTCTTTTATCCCCCGAACTGCCATGTCTGTTTCACAACCGGGTCCGTATCAAAGTCGAGTCCTCAGTGGTGCTGTACGGCAAGCAAGGCGCTGGGCTGACCAGGTCAATATTGCTCTACGGCGGTTGAAGAACACGACGGACTGGGCGGCGCAGTTGGTACTGTATCCGATTTATGTGGTGTTTCAGACAGCCGGGTTGGCGGGGGCACAGTTACGGCAGGCGGTGGGGTTGGGGTTGCCGGAATTAAAGGCGATCGCCCAGGATATTAAACGAGCACCGTCAGACACAGCCTCATCCCTGACGGCGAATACCCCAATTCAGCAGGCTTTGCTCACGGTCCAGAGCTTTTCGCTGCCGATGGATTTACCAGTTTTGTTGGAGCAGGCGGCACCCTCAGAAGAAAGTCATCCATCAGACCCATCCTCTCCTGAATTCACGCTTCGTTCCTTCAGGGGGCTGGTGGTTTCGACCCTGCGCTCCTGGGTGCAAGGTCTGGTCAGGAAACCCCAGTCAGCAGAGCAGGTAAGCGGTTTAACAGGAGATTCTTCTGAACTCGTCACCACCGCTGCGGGGCAATTGTCCCAAACTCAGACTGGTCAGATTAGCTCTGCCAAGGGTTTCGTGCGGGGGATTGCCAGCCTGGTGGAAACCAAAACCCTGGTGCTGGTCACCAATCAAAATCAGGTACTCGATGTTCTCACCTCAGAGCAACAAATCCAGTTACGTCAGCGAATTTCCTGGGAAACTGCCCACTATGGGCGTTATCTCCGGTTGCGACAGGCAACCCAACAGGCATTGCGTTCCCGTCTCGCATCTGAGAATCCCCATCTACTGCTGCCTGTTCGCCTTTTTCGCAGGTTGATGGGATGGGTGCAGACCAGTCCCCTGGCGATCGCAGCCAATCTTTTCCAGGAATCCTCCCTGCCAGCCATTGCAGGAACACAGCCACTTACTTCTCTACCAGCAAGCTTTCATCTGCCTGCCCTCCCCTTACCGCTTTTACCGGCTCAAAATCCTCTGGCGCAGATGCTGAAGACGGTTTTTTCTGGAGAGCGATCAGGTACCGTACCAACTCTTGCCCTGCCCTCTCATCCTTTCTCTGCTGTATCCATTTCCAACACGGCTCAGAGAATCAGGAATTTACTAACCTCCACAGTTCAATCCCTACGGGCAAGCTATTCAGGTTTAAGTCTTCGCAGTGCTGACAGTCTGATGTCCCAATCATCTGTCTCAGCAGACTCAGAACTGATTCAATCAGCTTTTTTAACTTCTGTTGTCTCCCCCGTTCAACCTGACAGCCCATCTCTGGTAAATTCCCCATCGTCACCATTCTCATTGGAAAATGCGGTTCCAGATTATCTGGAAACCGATGTCATTTCAATAGATTATGTCCTGAGTCCGCTGGAACTCGTTCTCAGATGGGTAGACCGTTTCTTACTCTGGCTAGAAAAATGGATGGGTATTGTCTGGAACTGGTTGATCCGTTTCTTGAAAAGAGGTCAGAGTTGATGCAGGGTGGGTTAGGGGCGAAGGCTAGTTAACTCATCTTATATTTATGGCTCGAATTAATCTGCTAGATACGCGCACTACTAGCTTCGGGGACTTAATCGGTAATGGCAAGATTTATCGAGTGCCACCTTTTCAGTGCGACTACTCGTGGAGCGAAGAAAATTGGGAAGATCTGTGGCAAGACATCCTGTTGCTTTGCTCTAACCCGGATTCCAGCCATTATATGGGAGCGTTGGCTGTCTATTCTTAAGATAGAGAGGATAAACATTTCTAGCTGGGCATTCTCAGTGATTTCTCTATGCAAAGGATTGTGTTGATTGCCGGGTTTGAGTCCTTCAATGCCAACCTTTACCGGCAGGCAGCCCAACTGGCGCAAAAACGCTGTCCAGAGCTAGATATACGGGTGTTTAGCGATCGCGATCTCATCGCCCAGCCCACCACAGTTGAAGCGGCACTCCAGGGTGCTCAGGTGTTCTTTGGTAGCCTCCTGTTTGACTACGATCAGGTTCTCTGGTTGCGGGAACGGGTGCAGGATATTCCCATCCGCCTGGTGTTTGAGTCTGCCCTGGAACTGATGAGCCTGACTCGCCTGGGCAAATTTGCGATCGGCGACAAGCCCAAGGGAATGCCCAAACCGATTCAGTTTATCCTCAGCAAATTCAGCAGCGGACGGGAAGAGGACAAACTGGCTGGATACATCAGCTTCCTCAAAACCGGACCCAAACTGCTCAAATTCGTTCCTGTCCAAAAAGTTCAGGATCTCCGCAACTGGCTGATTATCTACGGCTACTGGAATGCAGGTGGTTCTGAAAACGTAGCAGCCCTGTTTTGGACATTAGCAGACAAGTACCTCGATCTGAAAGTTGGTGAGATCCCCACTCCGATTGAAACTCCCAACATTGGGCTACTTCATCCTGACTACAGCGGCTATTTTGAATCTCCCAGGAAGTATCTCGAATGGTATTTGAGTAGGGGACAGGGGACAGGAGACGGGGTACAGGCTTCAAACCCCTCTCCTCCCACAGTTGCCCTTCTCCTTTACCGTAAGCACGTCATTACCAAACAGCCCTACATTCCAAAATTGATTCGTGCTTTTGAGGCAGCGGGTTTGGTGCCATTGCCTATTTTCATTAATGGGGTGGAAGGGCATGTTGCAGTGCGTGACCTGATCACCACTGACTACGAACAGCAGCAGCGCCAGCAAGGAACGGTTGAAACTCTGTCCCTATCGAGTGAAGCAGTGCAAGTGGATGCGGTTGTTTCCACGATTGGCTTTCCGCTGGTCGGGGGTCCGGCGGGTTCAATGGAGGCAGGACGGCAGGTGGAAGTTGCCAAACGCATTTTGGGTGCTAAGAATGTCCCCTACCTGGTGGCGGCTCCTTTGCTAATTCAGGATATTCACTCCTGGACACGGCAGGGAATTGGGGGGTTGCAGAGTGTGGTTCTCTATGCCTTACCGGAACTGGATGGGGCAATTGATACCATTCCCCTGGGCGGACTGGTTGGCGAAGAGATTTACCTGGTGCCCGATCGCGTCCAACGCCTCACCGATCGGTTGAAACAGTGGATTGAACTTCGCCGCACGCCCCCAGCGGAACGCCGGATTGCCATCATCCTCTACGGGTTCCCCCCTGGCTATGGCGCAGTTGGAACAGCGGCATTATTGAATGTGCCGCGATCTCTGCTCAATCTTCTCCAAGCCCTCCAAGCCCAGGGCTACACCGTTGGAGATTTACCTCACGACGGCGAAACCCTGATCCAGTGGGTCAAAGATGCCGATGAAGCAATGGGGCAAGGTACAGGGTACGGGGTACGGGGTACAGGGTACGGAGTGCCAGATGTACAGCAGGAGACCCAGCAGCCAACAACTAACAACCAACAAATAACTAACAACTCCCCTTCCGGCACCCACTTCCCACTCCCCACCACGGTTCCCGCCCGTTCCCTCGCATCCTGGCTCGGCTACCTCCGCACCTCCTGGGTGGAGAAAAACTGGAAGTCCCTAACCGATACCGGCATCAAAACCCTGGGGGATGAGTTTTTATTGGGGGGGGTGCAGTTGGGTAACATCTGGATCGGGGTACAGCCGCCTCTGGGGATTTCCGGCGACCCCATGCGACTGATGTTTGAACGGGATCTGACTCCCCATCCCCAGTACGCCGCCTTTTACCAGTGGTTGCAGAAGGAATTTCGTGCCCATGCGGTGGTTCACTTTGGCATGCATGGCACGGTTGAATGGTTGCCCGGTTCTCCCCTCGGCAATACAGGCTATTCCTGGTCTGACATTCTGCTGGGAGCCTTACCCAATCTCTACATCTACGCTGCCAATAACCCTTCGGAATCCATCCTGGCAAAGCGCAGAGGCTATGGGGTGTTGATTTCCCACAATGTCCCACCCTACGGTCGGGCTGGACTGTATAAGGAACTGGTAACGCTAAGAGATCTGATGGCGGAGTATCGGGAAGACCCGCAGAAAAACAGTGTCCTCAAGGAAGCAATTTGCAAAAAGCTGGCAGATACGGGTTTGGAGGCAGACTGTCCGTTTGAGGATGCCCGCAAGCTGGGGATTGCCCTGATTCCAGAAAACGCTCGCCTGTTTAGCAGCGATGCCTTCAACCGCTATCTGGTGAAACTGTATGAGTATCTGCAAGTCCTGGAAAATCGCCTCTTTTCTGCTGGACTGCATACCCTCGGTAATCCCCCCACGACAGAAGAGCTAGAACACTATCTGCAAGCCTATTTTGGCGAGGATCTGTCTGAAGCGGCGCTCGCCACCATTGCCCGTGGAGAAACAATACCAGATGTGGATCGCTTAACTGGGGGCGATCGCACTAAAATCGATAGCGCCATCCAAATCCGCGACCTGCTCCTGCAAAATAGTGACGAACTCACGAATCTGCTGCGAGGCTTGAATGGGGAATACATCCCCCCGGCTCCCGGAGGTGATCTCCTGCGCGATGGTCCCGGTGTGCTGCCGACGGGGCGAAACATTCATGCCCTCGATCCTTACCGGATGCCCTCCCCTGCTGCCTACGAACGGGGACGGGAAATTGCCCGCAAGATCATCGCCCAGCATCAGACAGAACATGGGGGCGCATACCCGGAAACCGTTGCAGTCATGCTCTGGGGACTGGATGCGATTAAGACGAAGGGGGAGTCCCTGGGCATTCTACTGGAACTGGTGGGAGCAGAACCCGTCAAGGAAGGCACCGGACGGATTGTGCGTTACGAGTTAAAACCCCTGGCAGATCTGGATCATCCCCGAATTGATGTGCTGGCAAACCTTTCCGGTATTTTTCGGGATAGCTTTGTGAACATCATTGAATTGCTGGATGACCTGTTCTGCCGTGCGGCTGAAGCGGCTGAACCAGAGGAACAGAACTTTATTCGCAAACATGCCCTGGCACTTAAATCCCAGGGAGTGGAAAACGTGTCTGCCCGCCTCTTCTCCAACCCTGCCGGAGACTTTGGCTCTCTGGTGAATGACCAGGTGGTTGCCTCCAACTGGGAGTCGAGCGATGAACTGGGGCAGACCTGGCAAAGCCGCAATGGGTTTAGCTATGGCAGACAGGACAAAGGACAATCTCGCCCAGAAGTTTTAAAGACTTTGTTGGGGAGTTGCGATCGCATCATTCAAGAAATCGACTCTGTAGAATATGGACTCACCGATATCCAGGAATACTACGCCAATACGGGTGGGTTAAAACAAGCCGCCGAACAGCAACGCTTCACAGAAAACAATCATCCCAAGCCCGTTCAAACCAGTTTTGTCGAAAGTTTCTCGAAAGACACCACGCCCCGTAAGCTGGAAGAACTGCTGCGGTTGGAATACCGTTCTAAACTGCTGAATCCCAGGTGGGCAGAGGCAATGGTCGCCCAGGGATCGGGAGGAGCTTATGAAGTTTCCCAACGGATGACCGCCCTAATTGGCTGGAGTGGCACAACCGGCTTTCAGGAATCCTGGGTCTATGATCAGGCAGCCGCCACCTATGCCCTTGACCCAGAGATGGCAAATAAACTGCGCCAGTCCAACCCGGAGGCATTTCGTAACGTCGTTGGCAGAATGCTAGAAGCTCACGGACGCAATTTCTGGCAACCAGACGAAGACACCCTGAAAAAACTCCAGCAACTCTACGAAGAAACCGACCTGGAACTGGAAGGGGTTAATTAACTGACTTTTAACATTCTGCTGTTAGCACTTTAGCAGCAGTCAAACTTACGGATGAAACCAGGGAAGGGACAATGACTGCATCATCCTGGTAAACCTGCACCTCATACAAGCCATCCAACCATTCCAGAACGGTGGCTTTTGGGGCGATCGGGTACACATCCCCTACTCCAAAAGGTGTCGGTTGAGCATTTGAGATTGCCTGCCGCTGTTGAGCTTCACCGTTAAAGGGTTTAATACTCCCCAACTGGCAGGCTGTACTGGCTTGATTGCAAAGTGGGTAAGATGGATTTCAGATAATCTGGACTGAAATATTACGCAGACATGGATAATAGTGAGCTACAGAAAAGGCACTTTGCTGCTCTTAGAGAGAAATATCAGGTAAGTCAGCATAAAAGTGCTGCGTCTGACGCTTTTTTATATCTAATACTAAGAAAAGCTGAACTGGGCATTCAAATCACAAGCTTGGAGATTCAATGGTTGGCAGGACATCGTCTTTTCAGACCCATTGAAATCATTTCCTTACAGCAATATCAGACAGAGGATTTGAAAAGACTAGAAGTTGAATTTTTGAACCTACGACCTAAATACAAAATTCCAGGAAACTTAGAGCTTTCAATTTCTAGCCCAGTTTATTCAATACTTTGGAAATTAGAGGCTGGAGATTTTCCCACGGACTCAGAACTTGATTTGCTAAATAGTTACGACCTTATAGAAACAACTAGCTTGATTCAAGCTATCCTGAATTTTTCAAAATTGAAAACTAGCTATAAAGCAACCAGGTATCTAGAACATTTCCCTGAAGAGCCTCTCTACTCAATTCTGAAAAAGCTTGATGCGAAAGAGCCATTGTCTGACTTCGAGGCTGATTGGCTCTTGGCGCAGGATTTTGAGGAAACACTGAAAATTCATTGGCAACAGGAGGATGAAAGGAAAGTCATAGCTGAGTTTTCAGATTTGAAAGCAAAATATAACGTTGATTCTTTTCCAGACGCATCTATTTCTAGTCCACTCTATGCCATTTTAAAGAAACTAAAAGAAAAACAAGACCTTGAAAATAGTCAATGTGAGTGGCTTGAACAGCAGAAACTAACTCAGTTGATTGCGATCGATCGCAATCGTAAGGATGCAGAAGTGTTGAAAGAAAGCTTAAGACAAGAAAAAAGGGGTCAGAAAATAGTATTCTGACCCCTATCAAATAAAAAATTCTGTCTGATGCTATCGTCGTTTCCCAATATTGTCAAATCGGTAGTCAAGCGACTGTCGCC
>NZ_JBXBCF010000034.1:0-4464 GCF_056784235.1 Kovacikia sp. CALU 1929 | reverse complement strand
CTGGCAGGAGTATGTCGAGTTTGATGAGCGGTATCTGCGCCCAGCGGAGGTGGAGTTACTGATTGGTGACCCGGCGAAGGCGAAGGCAAAGCTGGGCTGGGAGCCGTCGGTGACGTTTGAGCAGCTAGTTCATTTGATGGTGGAGGCGGACTTGAAAGCGTTGGGTCTGATTCCGCTCAATGGCGGTGTGGTGCAAGCGGTGAAGGATTTCGCTACCGTCCGCCAGAGGGTAGGCACTGGAATGCCTTAACACTCCAGTGCTTTTTAGCAGAAGTTTTGCGCCAGTGGAGTGGATGGCTGGATGGGTGGGTGACTCATCTACCCTCCATCTCATAGCTGAGTCCATGTAGGTGGATGCGTGGATAAGGGATAGATGTGCAGGTGGGTTATGCAAGGGGAAATGGCTGTAAACACTTGATCGATTAACCTGTCTAATATTTAATCCAAAGCTTTGAGACGGTACCCTAATCCGTGAACAGTTTCAATCACATCATCTGGAGCACCTGCTGCTCTAAGTTTAGATCGCAGGTTTTTAATGTAGGTTTTAATCGTTTCTTCTTCGGGAGGTTCTTGCCAGGACCATGCCTGTTCAATGATGGCTGCTCGGCTTAAAACCCGCTTACCGTTACGCAAAAAAGCTTCCATCAGGGCAAACTCTTTGGGGGTGAGACGAAGGGGGCAGCGATCGTAGGTCACCTCATAGCTACTGGGGTCTAAACACAAAAAACCCCAGGTTAAAACCGGTGTACTCCCAACCTGTCCCCGACGTAGCAATGCCCGGATCTGTGCCAGTAGCTCCTGTATTTCGAAGGGCTTGACCATGTAGGCATCTGCACCAGCATCTAAGCCAATTACCTTATCTAAACAGGTGTCTCGTGCCGTTAACATCAAAACGGGAACCAGAATGCCGTCGCTACGAATCCGTTGACACAGGCAAATCCCATCTAGCTTCGGTAGTGTGACATCGAGCAAGATAAGGTCATAGGACAATCCTCTAGTTTGCTTCCAGGCGGACTCTCCGTCCTTAACCCAGTCGATCGCGTAGCGTTGTGCTGCCAGGATTTCAGTTAAAGATTCTGCTAAATGCAAATCATCTTCTACAAGCAGAATTCTCATAGCCCAAAGAGTTAGAGTGAGGCTGAGTAGAGTCACTCCTTGTCAATAAATGTGCTACACAACAGGGTGCCTAACTGTATTTTTCAATACATCCACCCCTAAATAGGACCCTAAACCCTGGAGAATAGACAGTGTGGTTCTGAATATTCGACTTTAGGCATTATTTTCTACACCCCAAATTGCTCATGACACAAACTCTTGCAATCAACAATGGTCAGCGGCTCCAACTCGCACCCCTCAATGTTCCCAATCGCCTGTTGTTGGGACCAGGACCATCCAATGCCCATCCCGCGATTCTGCAAGCGATGGATACGTCTCCAGTTGGGCACCTTGATCCGGTATTTCTGGGACTGATGGATGAGATTCAGTCCTTACTCCGCTACGTCTGGCAAACCGATAACCCAATGACGATCGCAGTCAGTGGTACCGGTTCTGCGGCAATGGAAGCCACAATTGCCAACTCAGTAGAACCCGGAGATGTCGTTTTGGTCGGTGTCATGGGCTATTTTGGCAACCGCCTGGTTGATATGGCAGACCGCTATGGTGCAGACGTGCGCACCATCACCAAACCCTGGGGGCAGGTCTTCACCCTGGAAGAACTGCAGACAGCCCTGGAAACCCATCGTCCTGCCATTTTGGCGCTGGTACATGCCGAAACTTCTACTGGGGCGCGGCAACCCCTGGAAGGAGTAGGTGAGCTATGTCGGAAATTGGGGTGTCTGCTGTTGATTGACACCGTCACCAGTCTGGGCGGTGTTCCCATTTTTCTAGATGAATGGGGCGTTGACCTGGCATATAGCTGTAGTCAGAAGGGACTGGGCTGTCCCCCCGGTGCATCCCCTTTCACTATCAGTCCCCTTGCGCTGGAAAAACTTCAGCGACGCAAATCAAAAGTTGCCAACTGGTATCTCGACATGACGTTGTTGGGCAAATATTGGGGACCGGAGCGCGTTTACCATCACACGGCTCCCATCAACCTCTACTATGCTCTACGGGAAGCCCTCCGCCTGATTGCCGAAGAAGGACTGGACAACTGTTGGCAGCGTCATCAAAAGAACGTTGAGTACCTGTGGGAAAGATTGGAAGACATCGGATTAAACCTGCATGTTGAACGCGAGTTTCGCCTGCCAACCCTGACCACCGTGTGCATCCCTGATGGTGTGGATGGCAAGGCGATCGCCCGCAAACTCCTGACTGAATACAACATCGAGGTCGGTGGTGGCTTAGGCGAACTCGCTGGAAAAGTCTGGCGTGTTGGGTTAATGGGCTACAACAGCCGCTCAGAAAACGTGGACAGATTAGTGGAAACGTTGAAGGAAGTGTTGGGTTGAGGGGTTAGAGGGTAGGGAGTAGGGATTCCAATGACCAATGACCAATGACCAGAAACCATCCTCAACTCTCAACTTTCAACTCTCCCCCCCTCCCCTTCCCTCCCAACTCTCAACTCTCAACTTTAAATTCTCAACTTTCCCCTCTCCCCTACGGGCATCCCAACGATTCCCGCGTATCGGCTCCTGTTTTGGGATTAATGCCGCTGGCAGATTTGCACAACTCCAACACTTGAACTTTATCTAACGCTGCATAGCTGAAGTCGGCTCCGGTGATAGTTGCCCCCTTGAAGTTTGACTTCAGCAGCATGGCAGAATCTAGAACGGCTCCACTTAAATCGGCTCCCGAAAAGTTCGTAACATAGGCGATTCCATCGCTAAAGTCTGTACCCTTCAAATTGGCGTTGGTCAAATTTGCACCATTGAACACGGCACCACGCAAATCTGCACCCCCGAAGTTGGCATTCTGAAGGTCTGAATCACCAAATTCGGCTTTAATCAAGCTTTGACCTACATAATCCTTAACAGTTGCCTCCATATCGTCAAAAGACCGGATCGCCGCAGAACTAGCAGCCAGGGCAGGGAAAGAAAAGTTAATAACCAGGACAAGCACGGTGATGAAAAATGCAAATAAGGACTGAAGTACATGCATAGCGGCGAAAGAATGTATGGATTCCTGTGATTAAAGCTAACACTTGCTGCTTGCGATTTATCGCAGCCTGAATCACTTATGCCTCGACCCAAGATTTTTGTGACTCGTCGGTTACCTGCTGATTTGGACGAACTGCAACAAATTGCCACAGTCGAGGTGTGGCAGGAACGGCAGCCCCCACCCTACGAAGTGTTGTTGGAAAAAGCTAAAACGGCTGATGGACTGTTGTGTTTGTTGACAGATCAGATCGATCGCCCTTTGATAGACGCAGCCACTTCTCTCAGGGTCATCAGCCAGATGGCAGTGGGCTATGACAATATTGATATCCCAGCAGCCACGATGCGAAAAATCCCAGTAGGACATACGCCGGGGGTATTGACCGATGCCACGGCTGACCTGACCTGGGCATTGTTGATGGCAACCGGACGACGGGTGGTGGAGGGCGATCGCTTTACCCGCTCTGGGCAATGGAAAACCTGGGAACCCGATTTACTGATGGGACCCAACATCACTGGCGCAACCTTGGGAATCATTGGGCTGGGGCGGATTGGGCAGGCAGTGGCACAGCGGGCGCGGGGTTTTGCCATGCGTATTATGTATCACAGTCGCCACCGTTGCCCTTCAGAACTGGAGCAGGCGTTAGGGGCAGAATATGTTTCGTTTGATCGGCTGCTTCAGCAATCTGATTTCATTACTATCCACACGCCCCTGTCCGATGACACGCATCATCTGTTTAGCGATGCCCAGTTTAAGCAGATGAAATCTTCGGCGATTTTGATTAACACAGCACGGGGAGCGATCGTAAATCCTGATGCGCTTTACCGTGCCTTGAGCTGTGGTCAAATTGCCAGTGCCGCCTTGGATGTGACTGAGCCAGAGCCGATTCCAATCAATAGTCCCCTGCTAACTTTGGATAATTTAATCATCACCCCTCATATCGGGAGTGCCAGTTTGCAAACCCGCCGCAAAATGGCAGGAATGGCGATCGCAAATTTGATTGCAGGACTCAGCAATGCACGCCTGCCTTACTGTGTAAATTTGGAGATGTATGAGAAGGGTTAGCGATCGTGGGACTGGAATGACTCTGGTTTGAACCTGGAACCTCTGCCAAGATCCCTGGAATCTTTGAGATTCCAGGGATCTTGAACTTCTTGTTTCAGCGTTATTCGTTGCAAGAGGCCTTAACAGAAATAGGACAAGCGCCATTACTTGAATGCTTGGGAATTTTACCAATTTAAACAGTATTCAGGGCAGATAGGGCATCGAGAATAAATGCATACCCTGTGATGGAAGCAATTAGCTCAGGAGTTAACTGAGCAATCAGTTGATCAACTTTAAGTTGGAGTTGGTCGAGTGTTTTGAAGGAAG
>NZ_JBXBCF010000033.1:0-13747 GCF_056784235.1 Kovacikia sp. CALU 1929 | reverse complement strand
GTTGTCAGCCCCTCCAACTCTTCTCGTTCTTCAGCACTCAGAGAGACGATGTATTTCTTTTTTGCCATGAATCTCAAGTAAACGCGATGGCTTAAATTATCATCGAATTACCCCTCAAATCAAAGCTGACAGACTACTAGTCGCCCGAACCATTTTTGGATAAAGCCTTTTTGTGTAACATCCCTCATACGACTGATTGGCCTGAAGCATTCCACATCACCCATCAATTCGGGTAGTAGGACCAGAAGTCATGGGCTGGGGTGGGTAGAGCGCTCAGCACGCCATCGAGTTCTGTTTCGTCAATGTTTTTTCTAAGTGCTATGGCAACGGCTTGAATGGCGATGTCGGGTGCGAAATTATGATCGGCACGCAACGACTGCACTTCCTGAGTCATTTCTGCTCGATCGCCAAAACTGCGACGTGGCTCATTCGGATTCCAGTCCGCCACAAACAGTGCTCGCAGAACAGGTGGTAGGACTCCGGCGAATTGGATTGCTTCTGGAAGCGTGAGCCGTCGCCGAAAGGTTTGCAAGACACCTTGCACCATCGTGTAGACCTGATTGGTGGTCGTTAGACCAGATGCTTCACGGGCATCTACCAGAAATTTCTCAAATTCCAGTGAAGCTCGTTGGTATTCAGATGGCATCGGCATATTCGTTAGCTCCTGTGGTTTCAATCAATGATTCCTATCCCCTTTGGGAACGTGCGCTTTGCGCGAATTGCCCAGATGTATTTCATGAGGAATTTGTGCAAAATTCCGCGATGATCTGAGCCTTTACTGCATCCAGCGGAAAGGTTGTGGGATAGGTGGAATACATCAGCATCGTGCCCTGGAGGGCTGAGGAGAAGTAGAGCGATCGCTGCTGAGGATTTTTCACCCCCAGTTTCTTAAACATCTCGGTTTGCACCTGAAATTGTCGAGCTTGCTCATCCATTAATTTCTGACTACAGGTCGCAATTACCGGGTCTAGCTTGGGTTGGCTGAACAAGTTGAGATAAAACCGAAAGACATCAGGTTTCTTTTGCACATCGGCGAGTGCGCCTTCTGCAATGTGCCGAATCTGTGCCGCTGGAGTTGGCTTTGTCCGCGCTGCATCCATCACCACTAAGACATCCTGGATACGCAGGTCTACCAGTGCGCCCAAGACGTCTGCCTTGCTCTTGAAGTAGTGATAGAGCAACCCTTTAGAAATTTCTGCCTGTCGAGCAATCTCTTCAATTGAGGTAGAGTAATAGCCCTTTTCACAGAATAAACTCAATGCGGTTTGGAGAATCTGCTCGGTAGTGGCGCGACGAACGCGATCGTTCTCTTCGGGTGTGCGTGGCATTCTAATTTTCTCTATACCAGTTCACGCAGATCAACAACCTCAGGATACTGAGGCAGTTCATCGGCAATTTCAAACCACGATACTTTTGATTTCACGTATAAATGCGCCTTCGGTTGAATCTCTGGGTCGTCATCCAATGTCGCTAAAGGAATCCGGACATAGTTCATTTCAGGAAAGACACTGGGCATATTGGAACCACAAACACGGCAGAAATTCCGCACATTGCCCTCGGACGATCGATATCCGGTGAGCAATGCTTCTCCCTGTATCCAACGAAATGTGTCTGCTTGAGCATGTCCGCTGGTGCTAAACGCGGCTCCATGCACTTTTCGACAGATTGAGCAGTGGCAATGGTTAGCAATCAAAAATTTGTCGTTCAGTTCGTACTGAATGCCACCACAGGCACAACTTCCTTTCATGGCGATCGCTCCTTCCAAATTATCTCTATCTCACAGCAGCAACATCATGTAGCCGTAGACGTGCAATGCGACGTTGATGACTAATGAATTGTTCTACCGCTATTCTATTTTATGACTGACTAAACGGTCAACTAAAAACCGTCAAAGTGATTCGACACCAATCCTAACCAGCCCCGCATCCTATAGCTTCTTGAAATACCAGGCGATTGGTAATAGTCCTGGCAATAAAATCTGTCAAAAGATAGAGAACTATTCGTTCTACCTGATTGGGTGAAGTGCAGAGCAAAAGCGATCGCTAATCTAAAAAGCTATATCAGATAGAGGCATTATGGTTTCCTCTCTCTATGATCTATCACACGACTTATCGACCGCGATCGCCCCTCTCACAGTTCGTAGAATTTCTGTGGTTTCGGGAGGGTGACCATCTGCCACAATCCCAGTCGCGCTTGCTGCCAATTGGCTCAATGGAGTTGGTGATCAACCTGCACGAGGACAGGATTCCACTGTTTGATCGGCAGAGTCGAGTAGAGTGTGGTAGCACGAACGGCACAATGATTTGTGGCACCCATTCCGAAGGTTACATTATTCGCATTGACAGCAAGATATCTGTGATGGGTGTCCACTTCAAACCGGGTGGCAGTACATCATTCCTGGGACTGCCTGCCAGAGAATTGTATAACCAGCGAGTTGGGTTGGATGAATTATGGCAAGGACGGGCGGCTGAACTGCGCGATCGCCTGATTGCAGCAGCGACCCTAGAAAATCGCTTTCTGATCTTGGAGCAATTTCTGTTGATGATGATGCACTTGCCTGATCGCACCACCTTTCTCCAGAATCATCGTCATCCTGTGGTTGATTTCGCCTTGCGAGAATTCAGGCAGATGCCGATTCCTAGCGTTAGCGCAGTGACCAATCAGATTGGGTGCAGTGCCCGCCATTTCAATCAGCTTTTCCGAGATCAGGTGGGATTAACGCCTAAGCTGTTTTGCCGTGTCCGGCGGTTACGGCAAGTTCTTTATCTGCTTGCTGATAAAGGTCATATTGACTGGGCAGATCTGGCGTTTACCTGTGGCTATTTCGATCAAGCCCATCTGATCCACGATTTTCGGTCGCTAACTGACTGCACACCCACTGAGTATTTGGCACAGCGGGGGTTTCATCCCTGCCATGTGGTTCTGCCCAATTAAGGTCAATTTTTTACAATCCTTCTGCCTCTAAACTGTGTCATACTCACAAGCGAAATTGAGTTCGACAATCTAGTTCTACAGGATTAATTTTTCGATCCAGAGAATTCAAATTACTTTTTCCGCATTGATGTCTCACAACCGAACGATCGCATCATCCAAAGTAATCTGAGCTTGCACAAGCCCTTTGAGCCGTTAGAAGCATAGATATAGCAATCATTTCTTCAGTGGTGGGTGCAATGTTCTTCAAAGAACCGATCGTTGCAGATTTGACTCAACCTGAAAGGAGATTTTCATGTTCCATTTCAACCGAAATTGTAGAAACAACTCAGATCCACGCACACAAAGCACTTCTATCATTTGGGGATGCGCGGTCGGGATGTTCGCGCTTTGTATCCCACTCGTTCGTCTGACCCAGAGTGCTGCAATGATTCCGTTTGCGATCGCGTTGGGAGCGGGAGCAGGTACGGCTGCGGTTTGGAGACCGGATCGACGCATTCAGAATCGTTCTGAGCATGAACAACAGTCTTTGAGATCACTCGAAGAACGAATTGCCAATTTGGAAACAATCGCAAGTCATGGCAAATTAGACACACAATATCAGTTCAAATCATTAGACTCACAGCAACGCCATGAATCATGATCGTTGTTAGAGGTGTGATTAAAACGAAGCTCTCATCACCCCAACATAGCATTCTCTACAAACATCATGAAAATTAATCGCAGGATTTTGACAATAACACAAGAATTAGACAGCGCAAGCATAAACAACTGGCTAATCTGAAAGCTCTGTCAACACGCAAATTTGAGAATAAGCCATCTTTAAGGAAACAGTTCACGAAGATTTACGACTGTTTTCAATCAAGCTGAGAAGACAAAATTATTTGTCAAGTCTCTAGCTTCAATAGAGGAGAGAGAATGAGGAAAGCACTTAAAGCGATTGCGCTTTCATTGAGACCAATTTTATCTCTCATTTGGAACGTTCTATTTACCTCTGTATCAGATGAGGCACGTATTTGGCAGGAGCGTGATCGATTCAGCAATGTTTGGTGGTACGTTTATGATCCCATTAGTCGTCGCTCCATTCAATTTCCCTCAGAGCAGGAATTGCGGCGATGGTTGGAGAAACGATTTTCTGGTCACTAAATTAAGTTGACTTTGCAACACTCAGTGCCTTTAGCCAAGTCTTTCAGCGATCGACTGGAACGACTCCCAAAGCATTTCGTCAGCAGTGATAGTAAACAACTTGCATTACTCGAATAAGAATTTACAACAATGGATTCATGTTACTGAATTATCGGTTGAACCATTGAGAAGAAATGAGGAAATTGCCATTTATGCAAATTACCGCTTCAGCAATCTCGCTCAACGTTGAGGATGTCACCGCATCCGCTACATTCGTCAAGCAACACTTTGGCTTCAAGGAAGAGATGGCAGCCGAGGGCTTTGTATCGCTTTCTCGGACTGATGCCGGATTCAATTTAATCTTTCTACAAACTGGACTGAAAAGCTTTAAACCAGCTCATTTGCGCGGACATCGAGCGGATGGTTTGCTCATTGTTTTTGTTGTGGATGATATCGATCGCGAGTATACCCGCTTGCAAGCTGAAGGAGTCCCAATTACAACTCCCATCGAGACGGAACCTTGGGGTGAGCGATTCTTCCAAGTGACTGATCCAAATGGGGTTGTGTTGCAATTGGTGCAATGGATCAGTGAGCAAGCGTCATTATAAACGACGATCGGGTAAGGAGCTTTCTGCCTCTTTGCCAATCGCACAGGCAGTCCAAATCTATGCTTAATGTCTGTCTAGCAGATTGGAAGTGGCATGATCGAGTTGCGCTATGGGGTACGTCAATGAGTTCATTGGTGCTTGGCTTTCAAGATATTGATCAAACAAAACTCACCGTTGTTGGAGGGAAAGGCGCGAACCTGGGAGAACTATCCAAAATTGAAGGACTATGTGTACCCGATGGCTTTTGTATTACTACGGATGCCTTTCAAAGAATCATTGAAGAAGCCCCATCGATTCACGAATTACTGGATCAGTTATCGTTTCTGAAGGTGGATGATCGAGATAAAATCCATGAACTTAGCAGTGAGATTCGCAGGGCCATCGAAGAGATAGCCATTCCTGAAGAAATTAGTGAAGCGATCGCCCACTTTCTCTCCAGGTTTGGAGAAAGTAATGCTTATGCAGTCCGATCCAGCGCAACTGCCGAGGATTTACCAACAGCCTCCTTTGCAGGACAGCAGGATACTTATTTGAACATTATCGGCAAGGAAGCAATTCTAACGCATATTAGTAAGTGCTGGGCATCGCTATTCACGGAGCGGGCAGTCATTTACCGCCTGCAAAACGGCTTCGATCATCGTAAAGTTTACCTGTCTGTGGTGGTTCAGAAGATGGTCTTCCCACAAGCAGCAGGAATTTTGTTTACCGCCGATCCGGTCACGGGTAATCGGAAAGTGGCATCCATTGATGCTAGCTTCGGACTTGGGGAAGCGATCGTCTCCGGACGGGTAAATGCGGATAACTATAAAGTGCGGAACGGCAAGATTATCGACAAGAAGATATCCACCAAGAAACTAGCAATTTATGCCCTAAAAGGGGGGGGTATACAAGAACAGGAAATTGAACCTGAACAGCAGAATCAACAAGTGTTGACGGATGAGCAGATTTTGCAGCTTGGGCGCATTGGCAGAAGGATTGAGAAATATTTCGGACACGACTACACAACAGACGAATTGCAGGAAGCATTTCGACCGATCGCTTCACTCATCCGCAAGTCTGAAAAAGCACAGCAGAAATTGTCACCCGGAACGTGGCAATATACGACGCTACGAGACAATCTCAAAGCGTTACACCATGCGTCTGCACTGATGAACGAGACTAACGATACGGATAACTTCACACAGGACGATGTACGAGAAAACCTCCGTGCGTTTGATTCGATGATAGGCAAGACCGAGAATGCTCAGGCAAAATTCTCGCCGGGAACTTCCCAACATACGTTGCAGCAAAACAGACTCAAAGCGTTACGCATCGGCAGAAAGATTGTCGAAAATTGCGGCTGCCCCCAAGACATCGAATGGTGTTTGGTGGATGGCACGTTTTATATTGTCCAGAGCCGACCGATCACGACCCTATATCCCATCCCTGAAATGAATGATGGGAAAAATCACGTTTATGTCTCTGTGGGGCATCAGCAAATGATGACTGACCCCATGAAACCCTTGGGGCTGTCTTTATTTCAGTTAACCGCTGCTCGACCCATGTATCAAGCGGGTGGCAGGTTGTTTGTGGATGTTACCCAGGAGTTGGCTTCACCTGTTAGAAGAAATATTTTAGTCAATGTCCTGGGAAAATCTGATCCGCTCATCAGAGACGCATTGATGACCATCCTGGAACGAGATTTTATCCAATTAGAGCCAAGCGAGAACCCAGAATCGGGTTCTGGTCAAAGCAATCAAGGTACACCTCCACCGAACTTTCAAGCGCAACTCGAAAACGATCCGACGATCGCTTCTAATCTGATTCGCAATAGTCAAGCCTCGATTGAGGAGCTAAAGCAGACTATCAAAACGAAGTCGGGGCCAGAGCTGTTTGACTTCATCCTGCAAGACCAGCAGACGCGGAGGCAAAGCTTGTCTGATCCGCAAAGTTTTGGCGCAATCGTGACGGGCATGAATGCGGCATCCTGGATCAATGAAAAAATGATGGAGTGGCTCGGTGAGAAGAACGTAGCCGATACGCTGGCTCAATCTGCGCCAAACAATATTACGTCGGAAATGGGTCTGGAACTGCTGGATGTGGCAGATGTGATTCGCTCTTATCCAGAAGTAATCAATTATTTAGAAGATGCAGAAGGCGATCGCTCTTTAGATGGGCTAGTGAAGCTCAATGGCGGCAAGGAAGTCCGGGACGCGATCGATGCCTATCTCAGTAAATATGGAATGCGCTGTGTCGGAGAAATCGATATTACAAGAACCCGTTGGAGCGAGCAGCCAAGGGCGCTTGTTCCCCTGATCCTGCTGAACATCAAGAACTTTGAACCCGGTGCTGCTAAGCGGAGATTCGAGCAAGGTCGCCAGGACGCTCTGAAAAAAGAACAGGAACTACTAGAGCGGTTGAAGCACCTGCCAGACGGGGAGCAAAAGGCTGAGGAGACAAAGCAAAAGATCAGTCTGCTCCGTAATTTCGTCGGTTATCGTGAATATCCAAAATACGACATCGTTAATCGCTACTTCGCCTATAAGCAGGCGTTGCTGAAAGAAGCTGATCAACTCGTAAAAGCAGGCGTTATTCAGGAAAAAGAAGATATCTACTATCTCACCCTTGAAGAATTGCGCGATGTTGTACGCACATATCAAGTGGATTACTCAATCATCAGCAAACGAAAATATGAGTACAAACACTATGAAAAACTTACTCCCCCACGAGTGATCACGTCTGACGGTGAAATCATTACAGGCACGTATAAACGAGAGAATTTGCCAGCCAATGCGATCGTTGGTCTACCTGTTTCTGCTGGAGTAATAGAGGGACGCGCACGGGTTATCTTAAATATAGAAGAAGCTGATCTGAAAGATGGAGACATCTTAGTCACCACCTTTACTGACCCAAGCTGGACACCCTTGTTTGTCTCCATCAAAGGTTTAGTCACCGAAGTGGGTGGACTGATGACTCATGGAGCCGTGATCGCCCGTGAATATGGCTTACCCGCTGTGGTTGGGGTGGATCAGGCGACCCAACGGATCAAAGATGGGCAACGAATTCGCGTACACGGAACAGAAGGCTATGTAGAAGTTCTAACCAGTTCGTAAATTCCACATAAACACTTCTAATGCCGCTGCTCCTTGTTCAACATACACTTTCACAGCCTGGGTACCGATAATCGCGATATCGACTTGCCCCTTTAGTCGAGCAATGGCTGCTTGAGATTGAATGCCAAATCCAACGCCAATCGGCAGTTGAACTGAGGCACGAACCGATTCAACATAGCGGTTAAATTGGGTTGAGAATTGTGTTTCATGTCCTGTCACACCTTTGCGAGCAGTACAATAAATCATTCCACTTGCGCTTTCAGCTATTTGCTGTAACCGCTCGGGAGAGTTATTGGGTGTGCATAAAAAGATTGTGGCAATGCCCTGATGGTTACAGGCTGCAATATAAGGCTTCGCTTCCTCTGGCGGCAGATCAGGAATGATCACTCCAGTGACACCAGAATTGGCAGCGGTTTGGACAAACTGCTTCACTCCATAGTGATAGACAATGTTGTAGTAAGTCATGATAATAAACTGAGTTTGCCGATACTGCTGAGTGATCTCAGCCGCAAAGCAGAGGCAATCTTTGATCGTTGTTCCGGCTTGAATGGCGGATTGATTGGCGTTCAGCAATAGAGAGCCATCTGCGATCGCTTCTGAAAAAGGAAACTGGAGTTCAATTAATTCAACTCCTGCTTTCACTAGGGCATCGATCGCACAGTAATTATCCTGGAATGATGGATAGCCCAGCACGGTGTGAGACATCAACAAAATGTCTTTCTGCTGACGCTGTTCTACAATGAACTGCTCTAAGGTCGTAGATTTAGACAATGTTTTCATCGACTTCTTTAATACCTTATTTTTACTACTGGAACGAAGACACTTGATTGTTTAAAAATGCTTTCCACTCAGCATTACCAAAAGCATTAGCGATCGTGAAAATATCTTTATCACCGCGTCCGGATTGGTTAATTACAATGCAGTCATTGGACGTGTAGTGGGGTGCATCTTTAAAGGCTTGAACAAACGCATGAGCAGATTCCAGAGCAGGAATTAATCCTTCTTGACTCATACACAACTGGCAGGCTTCAAGCACCTCTGCATCGGTTGCGGCTTTAACTTTAATGCGATCCGTTTGAGTCAAGTGAGCCAGAAGAGGTGAAACGCCAATGTAGTCAAGCCCTGCGGCGACAGAATGGGTATCTTGCATTTGTCCATCCTGGTTTTGCAGAAAATAGGTTTTATACCCCTGAGCAATTCCAACGGATGCATCAGATGCGGCTAAGCGAGAGGCATGATGCGGAGTATTGATGCCCAATCCCCCTGCTTCTACACCCACTAATTGCACCGCTGCATCATCCAGGAATCCACTAAAAATCCCGATCGCATTGGAGCCACCGCCGACACAGGCATAAACGGCTGCTGGTAAGGTTTCAGCCTGTTGCAGAATTTGCGATCGCGCTTCCAGTCCAATCACCGATTGAAACCAGGCGACCATTTCTGGAAACGGATGCGGACCACAGGCTGTTCCAATGACGTAGTGTGTGGTGTCCATGTGAGTAGACCAATCCCGCAACGCCTCATTCATGGCATCTTTGAGCGTTTGAGTTCCAGATGAAACAGGGACAACCTCTGCCCCCAACTTTCGCATCCAGAACACATTCGGATATTGCCGTTCAACATCGATCGCACCTATATAGATGGTGCAGCGGAGTCCGAACTTAGCGGCAAGCGTGGCCGTTGCGACTCCATGTTGACCCGCCCCTGTTTCTGCGATCACTCGTGTCTTGCCCATGCGTTTAGCCAGCAGCATTTGCCCCAGCCCGTTATTCAATTTGTGGGAACCCGTATGGTTTAAGTCTTCTCGCTTAATGAAAATTTTGGCACCCCCCAGGTAACGTGTTAATCCCTCCGCATAGGTAAGGGGTGTCGGACGACCTGAATAGTTCGACAACAAGGCGATAAACTCCCTCCAAAACGTCTGATCCTGTCTGGCGGCTTGATAGGCAGCGGTGACTGCCTCCAATGTTTCATGCAAAACTTCAGGCGTAAAGCGTCCGCCAAACTCGCCGTAATATCCTTTCTGGCTTAGTAATTGGGGGGTGGAGATCGCCCCTACCGATGATGAGATAACCATAATGCTGTGCTGCTTCAATCGGGTGAACAGTCCTACTGAAACGATAAGAGCAGGGTTTTGATATGTCCAATATTGGTTAGATCGGCACACTATACTTTTGAGATATAGTCTTGAAATCAGCGTGAGCTTCAACAATGGAACTACGGCACCTGCGATACTTCATCACGGTTGCAGAAGAGTTAAATTTCAGTCGAGCGGCTGAGCGGCTTCACATGGCTCAACCACCTTTGAGCCAGCAAATTCGGGCGTTGGAACTCGAACTGGGTGTGCAGTTGTTTGAACGGGATAAGCGTCCGCTTCAGTTAACCCATGCGGGACAGGCATTTCTAAAGCAGGCGCAGTTGGTTTTGACTCAAGTTGAACAGGCAACGCTGATTGCTCAACAAGCTAATCGAGGCGAAGTCGGACACTTAGCGATCGGGTTTAACAGCACCGTGACTCAAAGCGTTCTGCCAGCGATTCTGAACCTCTTTCAAACTCGATCTCCCCAGGTTCAGTTGAGCCTATGCGAACTGGATTCTCAAACGCAAATTCAACGGCTGGACGATCGCACCATTGATTGTGGTTTCGTTAATTCCCCTATCCCAAGCAATAGCGATTTAAATGTTTTGTCTGTTTTCAAAGAACCATTAATTGTTGCCATCCATCACGAGCATCCACTCCTCTCTCACCAAAAAATTCCTCTCAAGGCACTCAGCCAGGAACCCTTTATTCTGCCTCCATCTCACTTGGGGCAAGGGTTTTATCATCAAGTCCTGAACCTCTGCCAGGACAATGGGTTTATCCCAACGGTCGTGCAACAAGCCCGGTGGCTACAAACCGCATTAGGTTTGGTTGCTGGAAGAATCGGGGTTGCCCTCGTGCCCGCCTCAATGCAAAATCTACAGCGAACTGGGGTGGTCTACAAGGATATACAGCCTACGTTTGAAATTGAGACTCTTGTTGTGTGGTGCGCTCATAATCCATCGCCTGTGCTGCGCGAGTTTATTCAGACAATCCGTCACTATTTGGAGGATGGTGATCGCGCTCATTTATCCTGAAACTTTAAACCTTCTATGAAGCAAGCCGTAACGACGGAAATCGCTGGAACTTCCACTTTGCAAAAACTATCGATTAATCGTATCAACGAGTGAGCCAGAAGCAATGCATCGAACAGCCGTATTCCTCTCGCGGTCTTTAATTAGCCTATGGGTCGTGCTGGTTGGCACATTTCTGGTGATACTGCTGCAAAATGCTCCCAGCGCATCGAATACCCCCTTTGCTGGTATATCCATCCGGACTGAACAGAACACAATCATTCACCTGCCAAATCGAATTTTTAGCTGTACAGAGACAGCCCAGCAATTTCAGTGTCAGGCAGAACTTCAAAACCGTTTGCTAGAAATTAATGTGACCAAAGGGCAGGCTTATAAATACGACTTGAGTAATTGTCGCGTTTCCTACGACGGGCGATCGGTTGATTGCCAGGAAAACGGGCAAACCTACGCACCGATGCTGTTGGAGATGTATGAAATTACAAATCTGGGCTTGAGTTCCCAACAAATGCAAACGATTCAACAGGAATACCGAATCAGAACTGTCCTTGCACAATTGGGGGACCGCTTGCTGTGGATCAGTAGCGGACTATCGTTAGTGGCAGGCATCAGTGCGGCTTTCTTTACCTGGCTCCATCCCGGTCACTTGAGCAGAGGGTTTGCCAGTGTTGCCTGTGGATTTGGCATGTATCAGTTAATTGGCGGCGTACTGGGTCGAGTGCCGTATGATGCTGTTACACCCTATGGATTGACTCCTGATACCTGGAGATGGGTAGTAAATGCAGGCGCGATCGCCATTGGCATGATCACCCTAATCACGACTTCACTTCTGCTCTGGCGTAACCTGAATCTCTTTACCAGAATTCTGATCAGCATTGGCAGTAGTGCAGGAATTTTCAGTCTTTGCTGGTCGTCTTTGATGTGGAATTCAAACTATGTTCTCCATTTCCTGGGTTTATCAAACAATGTTTGGGTACAGCAGGGCTATCCATTGATGTGGTTTTCTACAGCCATTTCAATCGTTCTAGCAATTGTGGCTACTATCTTGATTGGACGACACACTCATCAATCAATTAAAAGGTTTCTCTGTCTGGGCTGTGGCGTGGGTGCGATCGCGTTGGCTACAAACTTATTTCTGTTTATACTTTTGGGGTTGGGATATGTAGATTGATGCAACGATAATTCTTGTATCTTTTACTTAATTTCGGATTGTTTCCAATGCTTCATTTCCTCGTTAATGAAGTGATTCACTAAATCCTGATACATTTTTTCGATCACATCAGCATCTAAGCCTTCCTCTTCTGCCCAGACCCGACGTTGCTGCAACATCGCTTGCAAACGTTCAGGTGCTCTGACTGTCGTTTCACTCGTTTTAAATTTAGAGGCAGCTTTGACATAGGCGAAACGCTGACCCAGAAGCGCAACCACTTGACGGTCTAACCGATCGATTTCGGCTCGAATGTCCACCATACTCTCACATTGATCGGGTGTCTTCATAGGCTTACAAAGGGTAGAATCATGGAAAACTCTGAAATCGAAGCGATCGCGTAGCTGAGGTATTTTCAAACTTGCCACTGAAAAGACAAGCAGCAAGGGTCTGAACACCAACCTGTTCACTGGAGTGAATGTTAGGCACCGAGGCCGGACAATGGCAGGGGACAAACTTCCATCGCTTGAATCAAGCCATGCTCAATAGTGAAACGGTGCCCCACATGTTCATCGGCAAGCATGGCTCCGGCTAGATCGCGCACGACCTGATGCACTTCGACCAAAATCTTCCCAGCCTCCTCTACGTGAAAGGCAACTGGCTCGACGTGTGGATTGATCTCGCTCCACTGCTCCGTCCAGTAAGCGCGGACTTCTTCAGGTCCACGGGCAAAACCGCCTTTGAATGCTTTCGGCCAATGCACGTCGGGAGTCATAAGGGCGAGGGCAGCATCAATGTCACGCACGTTGAAGGCTGCGTATGCGGCGCGTAGCAGCTCAATTTCTTCTAGTACAGGTTGATCTGGCATAAGCTTAACCGCGCTGTGCTGCCTCGATCGCAGCAATATCGATCTTTTTCATCTGCATCATGGCATCAAACGCACGCTTGGCGGCAGCAGAATCAGGATCAGCGATCGCTTTCGTCAGGGCGATCGGCGTAATCTGCCAGGACAATCCCCATTTGTCTTTACACCAGCCACACGCACTCTCCTGCCCGCCATTGCCGACGATCGCGTTCCAGTAGCGATCCGTTTCAGCCTGGTCAACGGTGGCGACCTGAAACGAGAACGCCTCGTTGTGTTTGAACGCAGGTCCACCGTTGAGTCCGAGGCAGGGAATGCCCATCACGGTAAATTCGACGGTTAACACGTCCCCTTGCTTCCCCGACGGAAAGTCTCCCGGTGCATGGTGCACGGCATCAACGGACGAATCGGGAAAGGTCTTGGCGTAAAACCGCGCTGCGTCCTCGGCGGTGCCATCATACCAGAGGCAAATCGTGTTCTTTGCTGGCTTCTCCATGTCACTTCTCCATCAAGATGAGCCACCCGAAACCGGAGTCAACAATGTACTCAGTCGAAGAAGAGTATTGGCTCGGACGACATTTCCGCCCATTCTAGCGCGGCTTCACTGTGCTTCACATAGGCAGGATAACGTTCGTATTCAGCGGTAGCGAGTAGCTTTTGCATCTCCGCCGAGATCTTGATACCGTCCACTGCAATACAGTTATTAGCTATACACTAAACTAAAAGTCTCTTAGAAGCTGTTTGTAAATGTTAGTTAAGCAGTTTTTGGCTTCCTCGTTCGGCGGTTGTTTGTTAAGCGGCGGAGCATTAATCGAATCATAACCACATAAATCATGCCTTCATGATTTTCGGGTAAGGTTTCGTAGTCCCT
>NZ_JBXBCF010000032.1:0-1379 GCF_056784235.1 Kovacikia sp. CALU 1929 | reverse complement strand
CAAGGGACTACGAAACCTTACCCGAAAATCATGAAGGCATGATTTATGTGGTTATGATTCGATTAATGCTCCGCCGCTTAACAAACAACCGCCGAACGAGGAAGCCAAAAACTGCTTAACTAACATTTACAAACAGCTTCTTAGTGTGACGGCAAGTGTTATCTATCAGTTTTAGGTATGCGATGGGTTCGCTGGGTTAAATTCTGTCTCTGTCTGGTTTGTAGCATTCTTGTGATCTCAGCCTGCCAGCGTGATTCATTCCAGAACACCTCAAAGGTTGGGAGAACGGCAACCAAACCAGACCATTGCCGAATGGTGCAGCACATCATGGGGGAAACCTGCGTACCGCTGCACCCCCAGCGTATTGTTACCCTGGATGGATTTGGGCTGGATACGGTGCTGGCTTTAGGCGTGAAGCCTGTAGGAACTGCCAATCCTTTCTCAGCCTACCTGGACGATCGCCTGATGGGAGTACCCCTCCTGGGTAGACCGCAACAGCCATCGATTGAGAAAATTCTGCTGCTCAAACCTGACCTGATTCTGGCGTTCTCCTGGTATCACGAGGCTATCTATCCCAAACTCTCTGAGATTGCGCCAACGGTCGTGTATGACTTCAATCATGGGCGAGAGGTGCGCGATATAGTGCGGTTCGTGGGTCAAACCATTGGAAAATCGGATAGTGCTGCAACTCTCTTGGCAAATTATGATCAGCGATTGGCAAGTTTTAGAGCCAGGATTGGCGATCGCTGGCAACAAACCACCGTCTCATTAATTCGGCTGCACCAACTTGGCATTGGCATGATGCAGCGGGGTTCCTTTCCCGGCAATATTTTGGAGGAAGCAGGCATCTCTCGTCCAGCCAGCCAGCAATATATCGACATTCATCAGGAGAAGGGCGTATGGCGACATGTGCAAATTAACATTAGCCATGAACGGATTCCTGATGTGGATGCAGATGTGTTGTTTGTGTTTGGCGATCGCGGTGCTGCCAACTCTGAACAAAGTTTGCAAACCTTAAAAGCAGACCCGCTCTGGTTTCAATTAAAAGTAGTTCAACAAAATCGAGTTTATGAAGTGCCCGAATACTGGGGTTGCTGCGGTTTGATGGTAGCCAATCGGGTTGTGGATGACCTATTCAAATACTTTGTGGAGCAACCGTAAATTGTATTTTATTCTTCAACTCACTTTGATAACTGCTGGACAAAAGCTTCATGCTCTGGTGCAGCTAAACCTTGTTGGGTAGTGCCATTAGGTAAAGGATAGGGAAAAATCAGTCATCTGCTCGCGTTGTAATTTCTCTCGAATCTTCTGGTTGTAGTGATGGATGAAGTTCCAAATCGCACCAATGTGATTTTCGAGCTTCTTAGAAAATGACAAAC
>NZ_JBXBCF010000031.1:0-54884 GCF_056784235.1 Kovacikia sp. CALU 1929 | reverse complement strand
CGGAGGGCGACCTGATGGCAAGTTTATCTCAGGCTTACCTGGAATGGGAGCAGAAGACTAGTGGACTGTCAAGGTTGAAATGATGGGTAAAGTCGTTTGAGTTTAACCCGTGCATCTTGAGTGGTAAATCGCCAATCTATTGTTAGCACTTGGGTATTTCTGCGCTGCTACCAATCCAAATTTTCTTGTTGCAAAGAGGCTTGGTCAGGAAAGCGAACGTCAATACAATGAATGGCTATAAAACTTAATTCAGTGTTTTCGCCCGTCATTGTCTATACCGTCGCATTCCTGACCAAGCCTCTGTGCACCAAGAAACTTTGGGTTGGGAGCAGCGCAGAAATACCCATTTGCGAACAATAGTTTGGCGATTTACCACTGAAGATGCACGGGTTAAACTCAAACGACTTTACCCATCATTTCAACCTTGACAGTCCACTAGTCTTCTGCTCCCATTCCAGGTAAGCCTGAGATAAACTTGCCATCAGGTCGCCCTCCGTTGTGTCAATGACATCGCTGAGTTCCAGCGTAACTCGCCAGTTTACCAATAATTGTAGAACTCGATCCCGTCTTGGGTCATCCTTTGGCAGCGCAATCACGTCAGCAATCGCCTGTTGTTGGGTGGCATTCCGTCCCAGAATGCGGAGCCATAAGGTTTCCTCCAACTGGGGCAACTGATCAATCGCAACTACGGCAGTCTTCAACCCTTCTGGCAGGAAGTACACGCCTGGTAGCCAGTCTGGTCGAAGTTGCCCACTAAACTCAGCCCTCACAGGTTGAGTCACGGTCGCTGCCAGAATCCATAGCCGGGGCAAGTTCTGTTCACTCTGGGTAGCTCCGCTCTGTTCGGTTTTGCGTCGCTGGTCTTCCTGAATCCAGAGTAATTTCAGCAAACAGCTTCGGATGTCTTGCCGGGTGGGGGCATTGCGAAAGGGTTCTAGCAAACACGGTGTCATGACGATGCGACTGAGTAAGCCCAGGTCAAGCGGGGGGTCTATCGCGACCGATGTGGGGGTAAACCAGACATCGACAAACTTGGATTCCCCCGGCACTTCCAGGTTTCGTTGGACGGTGCCTAATGGTTCTAGAAAGCCTTCCAAGTATTGTTTTGCCAGTTGGTCGAACCGGATGCGAGTCATGGGCAGAGACATCCAGATAATATCTGGTCATCCTACCATTGCAAGGGCTGACAGTAGTTTGGTGAGGATGGGGAATCGATCATTTTCTAGTATTTGTCCTGAAACAGGTAGGCAACACCAGAAAAGAGGAACAGGTTTTGTCTTCAAACACAAGGTCTGAACGATCAGGCATATTAGCCGATTCTCTATTTTTCAGTGAGCGATCGCCCAAGCAACCCATCAAGGATTAGCACCATGTCTCTTGGCTCTCTGGTCCTGAAAGTTCGACAGAAATACCAGCATGGGTTTAGTACTGCTTATTACCGGGATACGGTGAGGCAGCGTATCTTACATACTCGACCGATCGCACACACTAGCGATCGCACCTGTGAAATTCATGTCCTGACCTATGAAAAAGACTGGCTGAATCTGATCTGGGCATTGAAGACTTTTTATCACTACTCGGGTCGTCGCTATGCGCTCTGTATTCATGATGACGGTACGCTTACAGATGACCATCGAGCCACGCTACGACATCACTTTCCCGATGCCCGGCTCATTGACCGAGGCAGTGCCGATCGCTGTGTTTTAGAGACACTGCAATCCTATCCCCGCTGTCTGGAGTTTCGCCAAACGAATCATCTGTCACCAAAGGTGTTTGATTTTCGGGAGTATCTGGAGAGCGATCGCATGTTGTTGCTTGACAGTGATGTTTTGTTCTATCAAGAACCATCGGTGTTATTGAATCGTATTGAAGATTCTACCTATTGTTTCAATACGGTGAATGGGGATGTTGCCAGTGCTTACACGGTACAACCGGAAGTGGTCAAGACTCAATTAGGATTTGAAGTGATTGATCGGTTTAATTCTGGTTTGGGGTTGATTCACAAACCATCCATGCGCCTGGATTGGATCGAGGAGTTTCTGGGATTGCCAGATATCCTGGGACATTTCTGGCGAATCGAGCAGACGCTTTATGCCCTGTTTAGTTCCCGTTATGGGGCAGAGTTATTACCAGCGGAATATGACGTACATCTTGAAGGAGGCATTAATGGCGCTCCCTGCCGTCACTATGTTGGTAAGATTCGTCAGTTAATGTATAGCGAGGGCATTCAACATCTGGTGCAAAACGGTTTTTTGCAGGAGTTAGGACAGGTATGAATGTCCTGATGATGCCGGATTACCGGGTTGATAATCCCTATCAAACTCTGCTGGCAAATGCATTGCAGGCAGAAGGGGTAATAGTTTATTTTCCCCAGGGCTATAAGCGAGTGTTGCCGCTCTGGCGGGCAATTCGGCAGCAGCCAGGGGCGATCGCGGTGTTGCATTTGCACTGGTCTAATCCCTATCTCAAGGGGAGTGACTGGCTGACCCGACTGGTTTATGCCATCAAGTTTTTGCTGGATATCCTGATGGTTCGCCTGAGCGGTGTAAGAGTGGTGTGGACAGTCCACAATCGGATTTCCCACGAAACGCGCTTTCCTCGCCTGGAACGATGGACACAACGGATGTTAACTCGCCTGGTCGATCGCCTGATTGTTCACCACCCGTCTGCTTTGGATGAATTGGTGCAATGCTATGAGCTTGCCCCTTCCAGGATTGCTGTGATTCCCCACGGGCACTATCGCGGTGCTTATGGGGCGGCGATCGACCCGGTGGAGGCACGTAGGGCGCTGAATTTGCCTGTGATGGGGCGGTTGTACCTGCACCTGGGGATGTTGCGCCCTTATAAGGGGATTGAGCGATTGCTACAGGTCTGGCAAGAACAAAAGTCTGCTCTGAAGGGAAATACGCTGGTGATTGCTGGAAAGCCCCTGGATGAGGACTATGGGCAGTCATTAGTCAGGCAGGCGGAGGCGATCGCAAATGTTGTGCTGCATTCTGGGTTTGTGGAGAGCGATCGGATTCCTCTCTATTTCAGTGCAGCCGATGTGGTGGTGTTGCCGTTCAAATCCATTCTGACTTCTGGCAGTCTGATTCTAGCAATGTCCTACGGTAAGCCGGTCATTGCACCCCGGACAGACACCATTGTTGAAACGCTGGGGGCAGCAGACTGGTTGCTGTATGACCCACAGGATGAAGAGGGTTTGCTGTATGCGTTGAAGGAAAGTACTCAGGTTGATTTGGGTGCATTGAGCCAGTTGGTTACGCAGGAGTGCGATCGGCTGGATTGGGGGGCGATCGGACAAAAAACCTTTGAGCTTTATCGATCTGTCATTCCTCAATAGGGAAATTCATGTGCAGCGCTCTCTTATTACTCAGGCTGCTCTTATACAATTTCTCATTCAACGCCATTATGCTTATTTCCAACTACAACACCACTCTTCTTCGTCGAAAAATTCTGGAGCAGTTCACCAAACAATAGGAGATGAGTGATGTATCTTAAGGTCAAACACTTGATTGAAGATTTAACTGGCTTTACTATTTATCGCAAAAATACTCCTTGGGGTGTTAACCTCTATAACGACATCTCGCGATTAGTTCCTGGTTGGTCGCCACAAGTCATCTTTGATGTTGGAGCAAATATTGGTCAGACGGCTCTAGATTTTCATAGGGAATGGTCCAATGCAAAAATCTTCAGCTTTGAGCCGGTGAAAGATACATTCACCAGTCTAGTAGAAACCTTAAAAACTTTGCCTAATACTGAAGCTTTCAACCTGGCTTTGGGTGCCGAGTCTCAAGAAGCCACAATTAAAGTATTTTGGGATTCTCGACTTGCAACTTTAGATCACTATGTTTCTATTAACCCCGATATTGGAGATAAAGCCTTAGATACTGCAACTACTAAATATGAGCCAGTAAAAATAGCCACTATTGATGAATTTTGTACTTTACACTCCATTAATAAAATCAATCTCTTAAAAATTGATACCGAGGGATATGACCTGGAAGTTCTCAAGGGTGCAACTGCTTTGCTGGAAAGTAACAAAATTGATTTAATTCTTGTTGAAGTATCTGCCAACACATTTCCCGGCAAAATATCAATTTCTGAAATATCTCTGTTCTTAAAAGACTATGGAATCAATTGTGTCGGTATTTACAACCAAGCATTTTGGCTCCAAAAACATCTTTACTACGGAAATGCACTTTTTGTTAGAAAATCGCTTCTTTCTTAAACTTCACTCTCTATGAAACAGCCCAAAATCACCCTTTTGACCTGTACTCACAACGGTGGAGAAACCATCCAACAGGTTCTAGAGACTATAGCAAACCAAAATGATGTTTCAAAGGAAGTATTTGAAGTTTTGGTTATCGACAACGCCTCTAGTGATCGCACATCTAAAATTGCGACTGATACCATAAAATACCTGGATTTGAATGGGCGAGTTTTACTGGAGCCTCGTCTCGGAAAAATCAATGCATTTCTGAAAGGGGTTTCTGAAGCAAAAGGCGAACTAATCAGTATTATTGATGATGACAATTTAATCGAACCTGGATTTATTCGTTACACAATTGAGATTTTTGAGCAATATCCAAACGTTGGGATAGTTGGTTCTAAAAACCAAATTTTTACAGATCAACCCCTCCCAATCTGGTTTACATGGATAAGTGGACGGTATGGCTGCTCTCAACCAATATTAAGTGGTATTGACAAGCAAGAGATAAAGGGCAAAGTTATTGCTAAAGATGGCATTATTGCCGGTGCTGGTTCAACCTTCCGAGCCAAACCCCTACTGAACTGTTTGGATAAAGGGTATAGTTTTTTCAACGATACCCAGCGTGGAAAAAAGATGAAAGTAACTGGTGAAGATACTGAACTCTGCTGGTTAATGCGAAGCCTTGGTTATCATTTCGCTTATGATTCTCGAATTCAAATCCGCCATGCAATTAAGCCAGAACGCTTGAATCTTGAACACTTTAAAGTTCTCTGCAAAACAATTGGTGCAGGTTGCCTTGGTGTAGACCCTTTCATATTCACCCACAAACATGATGGTGAGCAATGGTTTCTTCAATGGACATGGCAATGGCAGTTGCTATCAAAGCTAAAGCGATATATTCGCTTTGTGTTTTTTCCTGAAAACTTAGGGAATTCTGACGAGGAAAGGAAGTTTAGAAATTGGGTTGCAAAAGTAGAGTGTATGGGAGCAATTCAACGAATACTTTCTGAGCGTGGTAATTATACTAAGCACATTCGTCAAGTTGCTACTGGGAAGTGGACTGAGCTTCGAGTTCGTTGAAATTCAAGAAGTAGCGCTATTTTTAGCTTATGCAACAGCCTAAACTTACCCTTCTAACCTGCACCCATAATGGATCGAGTACCATGCCGCAAGTTTTAGAAGCCATTGCATATCAAAAGTATATTTCTAAAGGACTTTATGAAATCTTGATTGTTGATAATGCTTCTACAGATAATACCTTTGAAATTGCACTGAATGAATTACAAAGATTAGGGTTGGATGGACGGGTGTTACGAGAACCCAAGTTAGGCAAAATCAATGCTTTTTTGAAGGGTGTTTATGAGGCTAGAGGGGAACTGATCAGCATTATTGATGACGATAACTATATAGAATCTGAGTTTATTTATCATACTCTTGAAGTATTCAATCGTTATCCAGAAGTTGGTATGGTTGGTTCAACTAATCAAATTTACACTGATCAACCTGTTCCAGCATGGTTTAAGTGGGCAAAAGCAAGCTATGGTTGTTCTCAACCGTGGTTTCCAGAAATTGAGAAAGAAGACTCAGACGGTGTTGTCGTAGGACATGGTGGAATTGTTGCTGGAGCTGGATCAACCTTTTGTGTAAAGCCACTTCTGAAGTGTTTAGAAAAAGGATATGAATTTTTCAACGACACTCAGCGGGGAAGTAAAATGCGCGTAACAGGTGAAGATACCGAACTTTGTTGGTTATTGCATTGTCTCGGCTATCAATTTGCCTACAGCCCATATATAAAAGTTCGCCATGCAATCAAAGCAGATCGCCTGAATCTTGAACATTGTAAAATTCTTTGTAAAACAATTGGGGCAGGTTTTGTTGGTATTGATCCCTTTATATTTACTTACAAATACAGAGGCGACCGATGGCATATCCAGTGGACATGGCAGTGGCAACTTGCTGCGAAGTTAAAATGTTATATGAAATTTATTTTTTTTCCCAGAAACTTAGGAAGTTCTCATGATGAGTGCCAGTTCAACAACTGGAGAGACAGAGTAGAGTGCATGGGTGCGGTTCAACGCATTTTTCTTGAGCGCAGTAACTATACCAATCACATTCGCCAGGTTGCCTCCGGAGAATGGACTGAGTTACGAGTTCGTTAAATCAAAGTTTGAGAGCCATCACCCATGCATCAAACACCCACTGTCAGTATTCTCATCCCCTGCTACAACACCGATCGCTGGATTGCCCAGGCAATTGAAAGCGCCCTCAGTCAGACCTACCCTCACATAGAAGTGATAGTCGTTGATGATGGCTCTACCGACAACAGCCTGGAAGTGATTAAACAATATAGCGACAAAATTCACTGGGAAACCGGACCCAATCGGGGTGGTAATGCCACAAGGAACCGTTTACTGCAACTCAGTACCAGCGAATGGATTCAATACCTCGATGCCGATGATTACCTCCTACCCGATAAAGTTGCCAACCAAATCCAATTTCTGACCCAAAATCCCGATGCAGAGGTGATCTATAGCCCCCACATCACTGAAGAACTGGGCGAAAACGGCCTATTTCATACCCCACCCGCCATCACCGATCGCCCCCTTCCCCACGATCTGTGGTTGCTGGCGATCCAATGGCAATTACCCCAAACAGGCGGTCTCCTCCTCCGCAGACAGGCACTCATCGATATCAACGGTTGGCGCACAGACCTGAAACACTGCCAGGACTATGACCTCTATGTGCGCCTTTTGAAAGCAAACAAACGCTTTGCTTACTTCAACCAGGCAGGAGCCATCTACCGCTGGTGGTGCAGTGGCACCGTCACCCACAGAAATATTCGGGAAATTTACCGCGATCGCCTGGGCATTCAGGATGCGATCGAAACTCATTTATCTGCCATCGGGCAACTGTCCCCGATTAGAAAAGATGCCCTCAACCAGGCGCGCTTTGAATATGCCCGCCGAATCTACCTGTGGGATAAACCATTGGCAACTCAAGTCGCTGCAACCGTCAAACGCCAAAATCCCAGCTTCATGCCATCGAATCAGGTCGCCCCTGGCTTTTACCGCACCCTCTATCAGGCGATCGGCTTTGCCGGAGCAGAGTACGTTGCAGAAGTAAAACGGAAAGTCTGGAAATAATTACGCCTTTGGCAACCTGTGGCTATGAAGTGCGAAGTCAGAATCCCCACCTACAAGCGTCCCGATCTATTAAAACGTGCCATCAGCAGCCTGATTAATCAGGACTATCCCCACTGGCAGGGGATCGTGATGGATGATTCCCCAACCCAGGAAGCCAAATCTGTAGTTGAATCCTTTGCTGACGATCGCCTCCTCTACAGTCCCAACCCTACCAATCTGGGCAGCGCAGGCAATCTGGATCGCGCTTTCACCACCCATAGCCTGCTGGGAGGCACCTACGCCTGTGTATTAGAAGATGACAACTGGCTGTTGCCCACCTTCCTGTCAGAAAATATTGCCTGCCTGCAAACAAGCCACAACAGGCTACTCCTGCGGAATCAAGCGATCTGGCTCCAAACCCAATCAACCTCCCAACCAACTGACCGAACCACCCGCGGAGATTGGTTCACCGCCAAAACCTATAGGCCCTTAGAACTTCATGCCCATCTCTTCTTCTTTGAAGGCATTTCCAATGGCGGACTATTTTGGGAAACTTCTATTCAATCCCAACTTCAAGTAGGACCCAGCGTAACCGATGCTGGATTGCAGGAATACTGCCGCACCTTACAAATTCAAGACCCCTTACAGTTTGAGCCAAAACCCCTCTGCTGCTGGTCAGAAATGCCGATAAACCTTTCCCTGCGGAATCCTGCCACCAATCGTGTATTTGGGAGAGGTACCCAGGCAATCAGAATGAACTTAATCCAAACCTGCGATCGCAACATTATCAAACAAGCCAAAATGATTGCTCATAATCTGGATAAGGTCTACAACTTTGAATTGTCCTTAGTGGACGCTTTATATACAAGTTATGAATTTAATGTCATCAGCAAAGCACAGATATTGAAGCAGTATTGCAAATCCTATGCCAAATACCAACTCATCCAGAATCCACTTAAAGAATACCTGCCCACCAAATTTGTTGCCTGACCCCCGACCCCAATGCCTTTTTTTTCAACCATTATTCCCGTTTACAATCGAGCTAATTTGATTGCCGCCACCCTGGAGTCGGTTTTGAACCAGACTTTTGCTGACTACGAGGTGATTGTGGTGGATGATGGCTCAACGGATCACACACTGGATGTTTTGCAGCAGTTTGGCGATCGCATCACCGTCTTACAGCAACCCAACCAGGGACCCGGTGCCGCCCGCAATTCAGGCATCCACCAGGCAAAGGGAACCTACATCACCTTTCTCGACAGCGACGATCTCTGGTTTCCCTGGACACTGGCGACTTACAAACGGGCGATCGTCCAGTACCACTTACCCTGCTTCATCACAGGAGCCACCATCGAATTTCAGGATCAGCCTGAATCCCTGAACATTCAACCAGAACCCTTACAGGCGCAACCCTTCAAAGACTACTACGCTGCTTGGAGCCAACCCCTTCAGCTTTTACCTGGAAATGTTGCAATTCGGGCTGATGCTTTACAGGAAGCAGGCGGTTTCACCCCACAGTGGATCAACGGGGAAGACTCTGATCTGTGGCTGAAATTGGGCACAGCAGACGGATTTGTCTCCATTCAATCCCCACCCGTCCTTGCCTACCGCCGCCACGGGGCTACCGCTATTTCTAACCTCGCAAAATCCGTTGAAGGAATGGATTACCTGATTCAGCAAGAGACCGCAGGACACTATCCAGGAACCCACCCCCGCCAGCGAGAGCGACTTGAACTGCTAACCCGCCATATTCGCCCGGTTAGTCTGGAATGCCTTCGACGTGGTTGGTTGCGCGAAAGCTGGCAACTCTACCAGGCAACCCTGCCATGGCATCTTTACCTGGGACGAATACGGTACCTGGCAGGCTACTGGTTGCTTGCAGGTTCTTTGTTCTGGCGCAAACTGGCTAAATAAAGTTCTAAATCAGCCAGATTAGTAAAGTCTAATAGCGCCTCACCCAATGACTCCAGTTGGGGCAGAGAAAGGTGATCAATTTGTAATCTCACCCCATGAGGCAATTCTCCTACCCGACGGGTAAGTAACCGCAGAACTAGCGATCGGGCTTCTTGCAGGGAACCCTGTTCAAGTCCCTGTTCAAGTCCTTGCTCAAGCCCCTGCTCAAGCCCCTGCTCAAGTCCCTGCTCAAGTCCCTGCTCAAGTCCCTGCTCAAGCCCCTGCTCAAGCCCCTGTTGAAGACCTTTCTTGAGTCCCTCCTGAAAGCCAATCCTCTCCACACTGCTGATATAGGGCATTCGGCGTTCCTCCTCGTAGACCTTTAACTCCCGCCAAAACTCTTGATCTAGTTCTTCTGGTAAAATCATAACCCAGTCTATAAAGCGGAACAGGTTCAAAATCTCCTGACGCTCAAAGCCTTTCTCGTAGAGTTGCCGAATTAAGCTCAATTTCCAGGCTTTGCGTTGCTGCGATTTCCGTCGCGTTTCCTGTGCCTTTAAGTGTGCCATCACAACCACTGCAAATGGATTACGGCTTTGTTCCAGATCCGCCCAATGCTCACGATAATCCAGCAGCTTAACTGCACTAAATCGAAAGATTAGCTCTGTATCAAAATGGCTAAAGTGATACTGATTTGGTCGCCATTTGGTATTGCTATCACAGAGGACAGCCAGACTTGCTGCATGGCTATGGAATCGGTCAAAGATTCGCAGATGATAGACCAGCATTCGCTCTGGGAAATGGGTTTCTGGTTTAGCCTGGATCTCAATATGAACGAGCAACCATAGCTCCTGTCCCCGCTTCAGCCAGACTTTGACCAATTGATCCGCGTAGCGTTTCCCAATTTTTGCCTCCGGTGCAATTTGCTGAAATTCTTTGTCGAGGAACTCATAGGGACGGTTCCAATCAACCTGATCGGCTGTTTGGGGAAAGAAAAAGGCGATCGCTTCCCTGAAATACTGACGCAGGATTTCTTTCCAGGGCGAGTCCTGATCGGATTGGGGTATCGATACTGGCATTAAATAGCCCTGCAAGAATAGTTCAATCGTACTGCAAAATCTATGGTAGTAGATAGGCTTTTACCAATCTCCTTTCAATCTCTCCGGACAGAACCGACTGGTTCAAGAACACCTAATTAGGAATAGGAATTAAATAAGATGGAATTTGCAATTTTCCCTCACTCCGCCTCCGGCACCCCTCTCGCTAGGGCTACGGTGTATACAGATCTCGGCTTCGTTTGAAACTGGCTCTGGGGGACTTCCCCCCAGTCCCCCGCCGCTTGGGGTCCTAACTCCCCCAAACCCCCCGAAAGTGTCTAGCGTTGGGGCTTCAAGTCTAGCGTGACGAGAATCGGTCAAAAATGCCTCAAACTTCAAAAACCAACCGCTCCCCTTGCCACCCGTATGCCCTTGCTTGAAGCCCCAATGGAATGAATGTTGCCATTGACGACGAGATCGCATCGTTTTGGAGGGGGTGCGGGGGACGCAACCGTCACCCGCTACGGGGGGTTTGGGGGGCTGCCCCCCAAGCAGGATTCTGCTACCCACTGTCAATGCTGCGATCGCCTGTCGATTTAACTTTGGGGACTTATGTATACACGGTAGCCCTAAGGAGAGGGGACGGGGGTGAGGGCTGAAACCGGCACTTTATCCAATCCACAATCCTTAGCTTTGAGTCGGCACTGTCGCTTAAAAAACCGCTAGACAAACCATAATGACAAACCACCCTCTAGCAGAACTGGTTTCGATTGGAATTACCACTAAAAATCGCTGGCACGACCTCAAAACCACACTGACTCAAATTGGGAAATCTGGTTTGGGAATGCTCCCCATTTGGATTATGGATGATGGTTCCGATGAAGATTGCCCGTTTAATCTTGCTAGTTTTCTTTTTCCAATCGAACTGCAACGGTTCCCGACATCCAAAGGTCTGATTGTCCGGCGCAATCAATTAGCTAAGGCAATTAAAACGAAATACTATCTCAGCCTTGATGATGATTCCTTTCCAGTATCGGGTTCTTTGCAAGCCGCCGTCGAGTTTGCAGAGTCGCACACTGATCTTTTGTGCCTTGCCTTTCCAATCTATAACCCGGTGTTAGGGGAATATCAAAGTCAGTCACAACAAAAAACTCCCTATCAAGTTCGTTCATTCATTGGTTGTGGTCATCTCATCCACCGGGCTAATTTTTTACGCCTTAACGGTTACCGGGAAGAACTGATTCACCAGGGCGAAGAAATGGAACTGGCTGCCAGGGCGTTTCAACAGGGCTTATACTGCTATCACTTTCCCGATTTTGAAATTCACCACATTGCTTCCAATGCAGGGCGAAACTGGCATCGCATGGACTTCTATGGTGCTCGTAATAATGTGTTGTGGAATGATTGGTTTGTTCCCATACGGCTAAAGTACCTGAAACAGAGCCGCACCCTGTTTTCTCGATTGCTACTCTCTTTAAAAGTAGGTCGCATTGGGCAACTAGAAGGAGAACTCGCCGGGTTTAGAGCGATCGCACAATATCAACACTACCGGGCAACCATGTCTCCTGAAAGCTTTCGCCACTGGCAAAGCCTGCCTCAATTCTAGGGGTTCACTCCTTTGAATTTTTGATGGAAAAGTTTAACCCATCCGGATGCATTGTCCTGGTTACGAATAAGGAATTGGGTTCTGCAAATACTAGAAATAGGCATGGAAGGTTTTTCGACCTGGATCTGCTGCCAACTTGGGGCGAGAGAGCATTATGCCATTCCCCGTGCTTTATATCAGGCAAATCAATTAGCCTATTTGATTACAGATACGTGGGTATCGCCGCAGTCGCCATTGAACCGGCTGCCAGGAAAGGTCTCTGCTTCCCTAAAAGGGCGGTTTCACCCTGATTTAGCGGAGGCTCCTGTTCGGGCATTTAATTCATCCCTATTACCATTTGAGCTTACGCATAAATTAAAAAAAACGTCCGGTTGGGATCGGATGATTGCCCGTAACGATTGGTTTCAGCGGCAAGCTTTGGTATATCTGAAGGCGATCGCTCCCCACCGGAGTCCATCCACCATCCTGTTTTCCTACAGCTACACGGCACTGCATCTGTTTCGCTTTGCCAAAGCACAGGGTTGGCAAACCGTTCTGGGACAAATCGATCCGGGTCCCCTGGAAGAAAAGCTGGTTGCAGAGGAACAGGCAAACCATCCCACCCTGGAACCGGGCTGGCAGCCTGTACCACAAAGTTATTGGACAACCTGGCAGCAGGAATGTGATCTGGCAGATGCGATCGTGGTTAATTCCCATTGGTCAAACCAATTGCTAGAGCAAACAGGTACCGACCCGGACAAAATTCGCGTGGTGCCCCTGGTGTATGAACCACCGGCAGAGGCAACCGCCTTCACCCGCTTCTATCCGCCCAAATTTACTCAGGAGCGTCCGTTACGAGTTTTATTTTTAGGAATTGTGACCCTGCGCAAAGGAGTTGCTGCGTTATTAGAAGCCGTTAGCTTATTGCAGGGAAAGCCAGTGGAGTTCTGGATGGTCGGGTCTCAACAAATTAGTATTCCTGCCCAGTATCAGAACCATCCCCAAATTCGCTGGATCGGACAGGTGCCCCGCAATGAAACAGCTCGCTACTACCAAGAGGCGGATGTGTTTCTGTTTCCTACGCTTTCCGATGGATTTGGGCTGACCCAACTGGAAGCACAAGCCTGGAAATTACCCGTTATCGCCTCCCAATTTTGTGGAAAAGTGGTCACAGAACAGGTGAATGGAAGGGTGTTACCAGAAGTGACGGGAAGGGCGATCGCGGCCATCATTCAATCCTGTTTAGAGAACCCCAAACAACTCTCAAATTTTGCCCAGAGTTCAATCCAACTTAGCCAATTCAGCTTGTCATCATTAGCCAACCAGCTTCTATATCCTGTGGCGTAATGGAACCTACTACCCAGTTTCGTGTTACCTTCTACTCGATTGCGCCCTCCCCCTACCAGCGGGATCTGTTCTATGCGCTTTCCCAATGCCCCGAAATCCACCTTACAGTCAATTATCTGGAGTCCACCCCTCCCGATTCACCCTGGGGCATGAAACCCTTACAACTCTACGAAACTATCCTGCCAGGGGCTTACCTCTCCTGGGGGCTGGCTCGGTTTCATCTCAACTGGCACCTGCCCAACCTCAACCAAACGGATATTGTGGTGTTGAATGGCTACCAGAATTTAACCGCCCAAATTATCCTCCACAGGATTACCAAACGAATCCCTTGTATTTTCTGGGGGGAAAAGATGGTTGGTTCCTCTCAGGGGGTAAAAGGACGATTGCAGCAGGCATTTGCCCAGGGGTTACACCAGTGTGGGGCGATCGCGGCGATCGGCTCCAGAGCTGTGGAAGATTACCAACAACGCTTTCCCAATAAACCTATTTTCAACATTCCCTACTACTGCGATCTGTCCCCCTTCAGCATCGATATTCCCCCCCGTCCACGGGAACCGATCACAATTCTGTTGTGTGGGCAGATGATCGCCCGCAAGGGAATCGATCTATTGCTAAATGCCTTTAATCGATTAATTCAATCGGGCTACACTGCTCGTTTATTGCTGGTTGGGCGGGAGGCAGAACTGCCCCAAATGCTGGAACCCCTTTCTCCCAAAACGAAGCAACAGATTGAATATGCTGGATTTCAGGAACCAGAACATTTACCCCACTTCTTTCGCCAGGCAGATCTATTTGTGCTGCCCAGTCGATATGACGGTTGGGGCGTGGTGGTCAATCAAGCTTTGGGAGCGGGTTTACCCATCATTTGTTCCGATGCGGTGGGTGCTGCGCCAGATTTGGTAGAACCAGGGGTGAACGGATTGATTTTCCAGAATGGCGATGCCGATGGAATCTGGCAGGCACTCACCCATTACCTGCAACATCCTGAACGGATTCGAGCCGCCAGTCAGGCATCTTTACAGAAAGCAGCCGCCTGGTCTCCGGAAGTCGGGGCAAAACGCTGGCTTGAAGTTTTTGAAAAGTTTACGGATAAGGGCAAATAGTTCAGAAATAGGGTTTAGAGTTATCGCCGAAACCCCCATGCCCTCCCGCCGCCTGCGAGTCCTGTTCCTGGCATTCTACTTTCCTAAACCAGATAATCCCCTGATGGGCACCTGGGCACTGTCTCAGGCACAGGCGCTTGCCCGCCAGGATATTGATTTACTGGTCGCGTCTTTCACCGCCTGGGTACCTGCCAGTTTTGCTCTCACTCCTGGCGCGAAGGCTTATGCCCACTGTCCCCAACAATATACCTGGTCAGGATTGGTAAATACCCGTTACCCCCGCTGGCTGTATTACCCGGTGAATCCCTTCAAGCGGTGGGCATATACCCATCCTGTTCCTTATCTCAAACTGGCGTGGTGGTCAGCCAGACAGGAACTATGTAAGCTAATCGAAGAATTTCAACCGGATGTGATCTTTTGCCACCACAGTTTGCCCAATGGATGGCTTGTGGCGCAACTTCCGCCTCGTTTCCGTCGTCCCTTTCTGACCCTGGATCACGACTTTAATGAGATTGCAGATTGCCACACCTACCCCGATCGCAAAGTAGCTTATCAAACGGTTGTAGACGGTGCCTGGGCAATGCTGGCGGTTGCCAACCGAATGGAGCAGGATATCCAGCAGTTATTTCCGCAGGCGCATGTTTTGACGCATCACAACGGAATTGATCCATTTCCTCCATCCCTATTGGATAACCCGCGTCCCCCAAGCTTAAACCACAAAAAAATTATTCTGACTTGTGCGTTATTTGCTGAACGTAAAGGGATTCCTCTCTTGATTGAGGCGTTCTATCAAATCGCATCCGCCCATCCCGATGCTGTTTTGCGAATTATTGGCTCTGGTGCTGATGCAGAGAAGGTTCAAAGTATGGTTGAGCGGTTGAACCTGGGCGATCGCATCCAACTGCTGGGTAAAAAGCCCCACGCTGAAGTGCTGCAAGAAATGGTGTGGGCAGACTGTTTTGCCCTGGTGGGTTGGGATGAACCGTTCGCGACAGTCTATCTGGAAGCAATGGCGGCGGGGCTGCCCATCATCTGCTGTAGCGATGGCGGCATCAATGATGTGATTCAGCCTGGGGTTCACGGCTTCACCGTCCCGCCTAAAAATATTGGGGCTACGGCGGCTGCCCTGGATCGAATGTTAACGGATGATACCAGGCGGACTGAAATGGGAGTTCGTGCCAACCAGTTAATCCATCAAAAATTGACCTGGGAGGCAAAGGCAAAGGAACTATTGGATTTACTTGAGCAAGCGGTTTCAGGGCAACCGCAATATGCGGCGATCGTTTAATTCGTTTGAGAAGTCGTTTAGCCAGCAGGGGTATCTCCGTGTCAATGTCCGATTATTCCGATGACCCATCACTCTACTACTACCCGGAGAAAAAGTACTATCCTCCCGGTGCTTCTGTGGAAGGTACGTTTGTTTTTTTGATTGGGTTGGTGGCAGCTTATGTTTTAATTCCTCCCTCTGCTCCTCCCTCGGAAATGGCAAGAACCGTTGCCATTATTACCGCCGGAGCTTTGGCAATCAGTATGTTTTTTGATAGTCGAAAAGGATTGCAAAACCTGTTTCGAGCTGACTTACTCTGCCTGGTTGGGCTTTATTTCCTCACCCTGGTGGAGTTCCTGTTTCCCCAGGAAAATTTCAATGATTTACTGACCGTAGAGCAAACCTCTAAAGCCCTGGTGATGGTTTTAGTGGGGATGGCAAGTCTGGCGATCGGTCGTCATCTGGTTTCACAAAAACCTGCCCGGTCTAGCCAGTTAAACTTTGGAGATATTTCCAATTCCTTATTGATTTGGGTTTTGATTGTCGCAGCATTTCTGGGCTACCTGGATATGTTGCTTTCCGTTGATTTTGACCTTCCCAAAATGATCGATGCCATGCTGGCACCCCGATTTACCCAACCCTGGGGTCGCGGTAGACTCGGAGGCTGGCGATCGTTTATTTCGGAACTTAGCCTGCTACTCTATCTCATTCCTGCCTTAGCTGGAGTAGTTTGGAACCGTCGCCGTTCGTTTTCGGCAGTTCAACTGAGTATTGTGGCAGTTCTGTTTCTATTTACGGTGTTTTTTGGATTTTCAGGTGGAACTCGAAATATCTTTGTTGCCTATCTATCGATTTTTTTGGTGAGTTATCTGGTGACTCTGCCCAAACATAACTTTAGAAATACCATCATTCCAATCTTAGGAGCAGCTATTCTAACCGTGTTTGCTTCTTATCACATGCTTGAGTTTAGAACCATTGGCTTAAAAAGTTATCTTGAAAATCAGGTCTATGCTGGGGATACACTGCGAGATACGCTATCAGTTGACTACAATTTGTGGTCGATTGGCTTAATCGCCGATGCTTTACCTGAAAAACATGATTTCCTCGGATTTGAAGTCATCTACTGGGCATTGATCAGACCGATTCCCAGGGTTCTGTTTCCCGGTAAGCCAGAAGGTTTAAGCGTCAGTATTGAGGAAATTGCAGGTGCTGAGGGCTGGACTGTAGCCGCGACCTATCTGGGCGAAGCTTACATGACAGCGGGCATGGTAGGGGTAATTCTCATCTCACTTTTTTTTGGTGCCCTGGCAGCCTGGTGGAACCGCATGGCACTGCAACGACAATCCGCCTACGCCATGATGACCTATGCTTTGGGCTTTGCCGCGGCTGGAATTACTATGCGTAGCATGTTTTGGCTGACAACGATGATCTTGCCAATTGTGATGCTGCTTGGTTTGAAAAAAACAGGTCTAATCCGCTTAAAGAAAGTGAGTCCACTACCTTAATTGTTCTAGTGCTTGAGGGGATGAGTCAATGAGTGAATGAGTCGATGAACTTGGCTTCCCTCCCCCCTCCCTTTCCCCTTCGTCTCCCACTCACCCACTCACCCATCCACCGAATCCTATGAAGGTTCTACACGTTATTCCATCCATCAGTCCAGTCATGGGAGGACCACCCCAGGTCGCTCTTAATCTGGTTCATTCATTAAGAAAGTGTGGGGTTGAGGCTGAAATTGTGACAACCAATTTCAATGGCTCTACACCGATGAATGTGCCATTGAATCAGAGGGTTGATTACCCATTGAATGCCAATGAAAAAGCTGCCGTGCCCGTCTGGTTTTTGCCATTTCAACCGCCTGCCCTGAAGGAGTTTATTTTTTCCCCTGCCCTGGCTGGCTGGTTATGGCAGCATGTGCAGGACTACGATGTGCTGGATAATCACTACTTGTTTTCTTTCGCTCCCACCTGTGCGGCAGCGATCGCCCGCTTCAAGCGCGTCCCCTACACGGTTCGCACGATGGGGCAACTCACTCCCTGGGCACTGAATCAAAGTCGCTTAAAAAAACAGATTTATACCAACTTGATCGAACGCCATAACCTGAATCGGGCGGCGGCTATACACTGTACCACCCCTGCTGAAGCAGAAGATGTGCGCCATTTTGGGCTGCAAACGCCAACCATTACTCTGCCCCTGGGGGTGACACCACCCGTCATTTTAGATCAGCCCCAGATGCAACTGAGGCAGCAGTACAACATTGCAGCGGGTGTTCCCGTTATCTTGTTTTTGTCGCGGCTTCATTACAAAAAGCGCCCAGATTTGTTGCTCAAATCCCTCGCCCAGTTAAACAGACAGGGGCATCATTTTCATCTGATCATGGCGGGTTCTGGTGAACCCGACTACCTGGCTGAATTGCAAGAACTGGTTGCCGCTCTGGGTCTCGCTGAATGGGTGACATTTCCTGGGCTGGTGACGGGTACAGCAAAGGATTTGTTGTTGCAAGGTTCTGATTTATTTGTTCTGCCGTCCTACTCCGAAAACTTTGGGATTGCAGTTGCAGAGGCATTGATTTCTGGCTTGCCCGTCATTATCACCCCAGGAATTCAAATTGCTCCAGAAGTTGCGGTAGTGAAAGCAGGATTGGTTGTAGAAGGTGAGTGGATGCTCTTGGCAAACGCGATCGCCCAACTGCTGACTTCCCCTCAACTACGGCAAACCCTGGGCGAAAACGGCAGGCAACTGGCAAAATCGCGTTATTCATGGATGGCGATCGCTCAAAATTTGATTCCCGCCTATTCCGCCATTTCACTCCCATCGCCCTCATCCTCGATCAAGCCAGGATTTGAGTAAGAACCGCTATCACCAGTGGCTTCTCTGAGCCTGCATCGATAGTTTCCATTGGCTGGTTGATTAATCGGTTTTATTGTTGGCAATCCCTACTACAATGAAACCGATTAAACATTTTGAGCTGGAAAAATCGATCGGTCATGTGGCTGCGTCAAGAGAGGGTGTGGGGAAAATGGGTTATACGATCCCGCCAAAGCAACATCGGCTTCCAGATTCTGCCAGGTTCTGGATGTTTTTGCTGAAGCTGAGTTCCATCGTGTTCATTGCTGGGGCGAACGCGCGCCCCCTTCAGGCACAGGTTCCCACCCTACCCACCATCGACAACCGACTTCAGCGCGAACCCCAACCGCCTTCCGTCCAGCCCCAACCAGAACCAGCCCCACCGGCTCCCCTGCCTCCCCCAGAACAACTCCTGCCAGCCCCCAGCCTGCCTACGCCACCGGGCGAAGCACCGCCGGGTGATATTCCCCAAACAATTACCATTGAGCAGTTTCGGGTGACGGGGAGTACCGTATTTAGTCAGGCAGACTTTGACCGAGTCACGCAACCCTACACCAAACGTCCGATTTCGATCGCAGAACTGTTTCAGGCGAGATCGGCGGTGACTCAGCTTTATCTAGATAATGGCTACATCACTTCAGGTGCCTACATTCCACCCCAGCGCTTGCAAGATGGAGCGATCGAAATTCGGGTCGTGGAGGGCAGCTTAGAAGCGATTCAAGTGACAGGGACCCGCAGGCTGAAGCCCAGCTATATCGAATCGCGGCTTGGGATTGCCACCCGTCCCCCTCTAAACCGAAACCAGTTGCTGGAAGCACTCCAACTACTGCAACTGAACCCACTGATTGAGACGATTTCAGCGGAGTTATCTGCCGGGTCGCGTCCGGGAGAAAGTCTGCTGGAGGTGCGAGTCACGGAAGCCAGGACGTTTGATGCCCAGGTTCTGCTCAACAACGGGCGGGTGCCCAGTGTAGGCAGTTTTCAGCGCCAGTTGCAACTGAGTGAAGCGAACTTGCTGGGGTTTGGCGATCGCCTCACGGGTTCCTATTCCAACACCGATGGTAGTAATGCCTTTGATTTCAGTTACACGTTTCCCGTCAATCCCTACAATGGCACCATCCGGTTTAGCACAGGTATCTCCTATAACCGGGTGATTGAGGAACCCTTTAACATTCTCGATATTCAGTCCCAATCTCGTTACCTGGAACTGAGCTTCCGGCAACCCATTTTGCAAACTCCCAACCGGGAAATTGCCCTGGGCATCACCGGCACCCAGCAACAAAGTCAAGCTAGCCTGTTGGATGGGGAAATTCCCTTTCCAGCACGGGGTGCCGATGAGGACGGGCGGACTCGCCTGACTGCTCTCCGCTTCTTCCAGGAAGCCACCTGGCGCAGTGGAGTTGAAGTGATTGCCTTGCGTTCCCAGTTTAGTGTTGGGTTGAATGCCCTGGGTTCCACCATCAACGAAGAACCCCCCGATAGCCGCTTTTTTGCATGGCGGGGACAGGCGCAGTGGGTGCGGTTGCTGGCTCCCGATACGCTATTTCTGCTGCGCGGCGACATGCAGATTGCTAACCGGGCGCTGTTACCCTTCGAGCAGTTTTCCCTGGGTGGGATTGACAGTGTGCGGGGCTACCGTCAGGATGCACTGCTGACCGATAGCGGGCTGTTCGCCTCGGCTGAAGTTCGGATTCCCATCTGGCGCTTACCTCAAATCAATGGGCTGTTGCAGATTGCCCCCTTCTTTGATCTCGGTACTGGCTGGAACCGCTCTGGCTTTGCGGACCCCGACCCCAGAACGTTGGTGTCCTTGGGGGTGGGACTACGGTTGCAGATCAGCGATCGCGTCACTGCCCGATTTGATTGGGGCATTCCCCTGATCAATGTTCCCGGAGATAAGAACACCTTGCAGGAAAAAGGATTGTACTTCTCCATTGTCGGCAGTCCCTTTTGAGATTCTTATCCAGAATTAGGAAAAGAGGAAGCGGAGAGTGTATGTAGGTCTGAAGTCTGAGGCAACTTTAAACGGTTAAGGATCAAGCTGGTTTGTCAAGGACGCAAAGCCTCCCAGACCGCAGAGGTTTTGAAAACCTCCGAGGTCTAAACCTGACGACCAATATTGCGCTACTAGTTGTTAAACCCCATCCAACTTGAAACCTGGAGCTTGCCAAGTTAGCCCTCACCCTAAATCCCTCTCCCGAAGGAAGAGGGACTTTGAAGGATTCTTCCGGCTCCCCTCACCCGCTGGGAGAGGGGCTGGGGGTGAGGGCTTAGAACTACGGTTCTCAACGTGAATTTGGATTAGCTTTGATTCTCAACTCTCCTCTTCCCGTCTGATCCCTCCCCCTCCTCGCCCCCAGGAGTTTGAACCATGCTCCCTTCTTCGACGGTCATCTCAGTTTTGATCAGTGTGGTGGGTTTGCCACTGGTGAGTAGCGCAGTGCTGGCGCAGGAATCTCAGCAATCGAATCAAACCCTTTTGACTCAAGTTCCTCAGCCATCTGCTGCTCCCTTCGCCGCGTCCCAGGAGCGTGTTGATCAGGGGCAGGCGCTTTACAATGCCGGACGGTATGCAGAAGCCGTTCAGCTTTTACAGCAGGCAGTTCAGGACTATCGATCGCAGGGAGATGAACTCAGACAGGCAGCGGCTTTGAGCAATCTTTCCCTGGCATACCAGCAGTTGGGTGCCTGGGAAGAGGCGAGTCGGGCAATGGAGGAAAGTTTATCGTTGTGGGGTGGGCAACCAGCAACCGGCAACCGGCGGCAGGTGAAAGTTCTGGCTCAAACCCTGGACATTCAGGGACGGCTGCAACTGGAAATGGGACAGGCAGAACAGGCTTTAGCAACCTGGAAGCGGGCAACGGAAGTGTATCTTAAGGCGGAAGATCGGGCGGGAGAAGTGCGTAGCCGTCTCAATCAGGCACAGGCTTTGCAGGCAATGGGGTTCTACCGGCGATCGCTGGAGGCACTAACGGCGCTCAACCGAATTTTGCAACCTCAACCGGATTCCCCGGTGAAAGCGGTGGGATTGCGATCTCTGGGGGATGCTCTACAACTGGTGGGTGATCTGGACCAGTCCCGTCAGGTTTTGGAACAAAGTCTGGCAGTCTCCCGCAAACTGCAATCTGTCTCTGAAGAGAGTGCCGCTCTGTTTAGCCTGGGCAATACTGCCCGTGCCCAGCAGAAAGGAGAAGCGGCGATCGCTTTTTATCAGCAGGCGGCGAAACTTTCTCCTGCCCCGATCCTGGCGGCACAGGCGCGCCTCAACTGGCTCAGTCTGCTGCTAGAAACCAATCGCCGCGGAGACGCAGAAAGCTTGCTGCCCCAGGTTTGGGCACTGGTGGAAGCCCTCCCTCCCAGCCGCCCTGCAATCTACGCCCGGATTAACCTGGCAGAAACCGTAAGCAAAAGCTGGAATCGGGGAGCGAACCCAGTTCTAGTGAATCAGCTGATGGCAAAACAACTTGCGATCGCAGTCCAGCAAGCCCAGAGTTTGGGCGATCGTCGTGCTGAATCCTTTGCCCTCGGCAGTTTAGGCGGACTGTATGAGCAAACGCGCCAGTGGTCAGAGGCGCAAAGGTTGACAGAGCAGGCATTACTGCTATCCCAGACGGTCAACGCCTTGGATATTTCCTATCGCTGGCAGTGGCAGCTTGGGCGATTGCTCAAGCAACAGGGAGACCTGGTACGCGCTACTACCACCTATGAAGCGGCTGTAACCACCCTCCAGTCCCTCCGGAGTGACCTGGTTGCCGTTAACCGAGATGTGCAGTTCACCTTTCGAGACAGCGTTGAACCTGTTTATCGCCAAACTGTGGAATTGCTGCTCACTTCCAATCAGGGAAAGCCGAGTCAACAAACTCTGGACAAAGCCCGCCGTTTGATTGAGTCCCTCCAACTTGCCGAACTGGATAACTTCTTCCGAGAAGCCTGCCTGAATGCCCAGTCTGTTTTGCTCGATCAGGTGGTGGATCAGGATAACCCTACGGCAGCTATCTTTTACCCGATCATTCTGGAAAACCAGTTAGCTGTGATTCTCAAAGCTCCCCGGCAACCGCTACGCTACTATGCCGTTCTGTTACCGCAAGCAGAGGTGGAAAGCGTTTTAGCTCGGTTACAGCAGGCAATGAAAGAACCGGATACAGCCAGGGAAGTGCGATCGCTCTCCCAACAGGTCTATGGCTGGCTGATCCAACCAGTTGAAGCTGATTTGAAACAAACGAAGGTGGATACCCTGGTTTTCGTGCAGGACGGATTGCTTCGTAATCTTCCAATGGCAGCTCTTTATGACGGCAATCAATACCTGGTTGAAAAGTACGCGGTGGCGCTCAGCCCTGGTCTACAACTTTTTACCCCGCGCGCGCTGGCTCCCACAAAACTGACAGCTCTCACCGCAGGACTGACCCAGCCGCCGCCAGACTATGCCCAGTTTGCGCCCCTACCGGAAGTCAAAGCAGAACTTAATCTGATTGAGCAGGCAGGGGTGAACACGACCACTCTCCTGGATCAAAGCTTTACCAGTAAAGCCCTGGAGCAGCAAATCAATGCAGTGCCCTTTAAGGTTGTGCATCTGGCAACCCACGGTCAGTTCAGTTCCCAGGCAAAAGACACCTACATCCTGGCAGCAGACGGAGCCATCAACGTCAGCCAACTAGATAACCTCCTTCGCAGTCGTTCCCAATCTGCCTCGGAAGCGGTGGAGTTACTCGTTCTCAGCGCTTGCCAAACCGCCGCTGGAGATAATCGGGCGACCTTAGGACTGGCAGGGGTTGCCATCCGAGCCGGGGCACGCAGTACACTGGCATCCCTCTGGCATATTGACGATCGCTCGACGGCTATCTTCATTGGCAAATTTTACCGGGAACTGGCAACCGCAAAAGTCACCAAAGCCGAAGCACTCCGCCGCGCCCAACTGATGCTGTTAAAGGAGTATCCCCAATACAGTCGTCCCAGCTATTGGGCACCCTATGTTCTGGTGGGCAATTGGCTGTAGGGCTACCCTATCCATACAATTAGTCCTGGCACTTCCAAAATGGCGATCGCCCCTCCAACGGGTGCCTAGCCTGGATTATTCACCAGAGTTTTAGCGAATTCTGAAACCCTTGTGCCCGTTCCATCTCAGACTTCGCGTATAAAACCACACTGTCAAAAATAGAAAACCGCTGGAAGCTTTTGCAAACGCTTCAACAACACGTTACGACAACGAGCGCATTCCCCTGACACAACACAAACTAATTTAGAATCAGGAAATCCTTTCTCACAGAGTCGTTGATCTCACAAATAATTTAGGAATGCTATGTAAACGATACCGATTAAGGCATATGCCCTATAACTCCTGCCGTTCGGCTGAGTAGTTAGGGCAAAAGCTCACGTCGAAGTTCTACACCCTACGTCAGTCCTAATTCAAGCCAAATTCATGATAGACCTCATCAGGGATTTCTTTAGTTCTGGAGCGTTTATTCCCCATGGGCACTGTTACCTCTGGAAACCTGGATTGGTCTGGCTTCATGTTCTATCAGACTCGTTTATCTCCCTTGCCTACTACTCTATCCCGTTGACGTTGTTCTACTTCGTCCGCAAGCGGCAAGACTTACCCTTCAACTGGGTATTTCTGTTATTTGCCGTATTCATCACTGCCTGTGGTACAAGCCACCTTTTAGAAGTTTGGACGCTGTGGTATCCGACCTACTGGTTATCGGGAAGTGTGAAAGCGGTAGCGGCGATCGCTTCCCTATACACAGCCGTCATGCTGGTTTCGCTGGTGCCAAAAGCACTGGCACTTCCCAGCCCCGCTCAGTTAAGGATAGCCAATCAAGAATTGCAGCGGGAAATTATTGAGCGGCAGCAAACGGAAGTACGGCTGCGGCAGAGTGAAGCGGCATTGCAACAAAGCGAAGCCCGCTATCGTGCCATTGTAGAAGAGCAAACGGAGCTAATTTGCCGCTTTTTGCCGGATGGGACGCTGACGTTTGCTAACCATGCTTACAGTTGCTACTTTGAGCGATCGCAGGAGGAGTTGCTTCAGCAGAGCTACCTACCTGTGGTGCTTGAAGAAGACCTGGCAAAAATGGAAGGGCACCTTGCCCGGCTGAGTCAAGCTAACCCCGTGGCAACTATAACCAGTCAGGTCATTCGCCCCAATGGAGTTCGCACGCAACAGTGGATTACCCAGGCAATTTGCAATCCCCAGGGTCAAATCGTTGAAATCCAAGCCGTCGGGCGAGACATTACAGAACTCAAACAGGCAGAAGAGATGATTGCCCGGTCACGAGATTTCTACCTGTCGTTATTTGAGGTTTTTCCTACTCTCATCTGGCAGGCAGGACTGGATGGTAGATGCAACTACTTCAATTCAGCCTGGCTCAATTTCACAGGTCGAACGCTGGAACAGGAGTTGAATGGTGGTTGGTTTGCAGGGGTTCATCCAGATAACAGGGAATTTTGCAACAAAACCTATACCCAGGCATTTGAAACCCGCCAACCGTTTGAGATGGAATATCGTCTGCGCCATTGTGACGGTGAGTATCGCTGGATTGTTGATGTGGGTAGACCGTTCCATGATTTGGATGGCAATTTTGCTGGCTACATTGGTTCCTGCTATGACGTTCACGATCGCAAACAAGCCGAACTGGCCTTACAGGAAAGTGAACAACGCTACCGCTCCGTTATCACGGTCATGGCAGAGGGCATTCTGGTGCACAATGCCAACGGGGTGATCCAGACCTGTAATGCCAGTGCTGAGCAGATCCTTGGTCTATCCCTGGCTCAAATGCAGGACAAAGCCCCAGTCAAGTCCGGTTGGCGAGTCGTGCATGAAAATGGCTTACCCTTCCCCCCAGACGAGTATCCTGTGATGGTCACTCTCCGAACTGGCAACCCTTGCTCTAACGTGGTCATGGGTATCTACAAACCAGATGGTAGCCTCACCTGGATTTCAATTAACTCCCAACCCTTGTTTCGCATCGGTGAATCCCTTCCCTATGAGGTCGTGACCTCATTTTCTGACATTACCGACCGAAAGCGGGTAGAAGCCGCTCTGCAACAGACCAACCAGGAACTTGCCCGTGAAATCGTTGAGCGCGAACAAATTGAAGCTTCTCTGCGGGAAAGTGAGCAACGCTTCCAGGCATTTATGAACCATAACCCGGCGGCTTGCTGGATTTCCGATGCCGATGGACGCTTACTCTATATCAACCCGACCTATTCCCGCCTGTTTAAGCTGCCAGAAAATTACGTTCCTGGAGAAATTGATTTCAGCATTTACCCGGATGAATTTGCCCAAGAGTATCTCAAAAACATCCGTTTAGTGGCTGAAACAAAGGAAGTGCTGGAGGCGATTGAACCGGGTCTGCTTTCAGATGATAGCATTGGCGAATTTTTAGTCTATAAATTTCCAACTCTAGACTTGCATGGACAATGTTTAGTGGGGGGAATTGCCATTGATATTACAGAGCGCAAACGAGCCGAAAAACAGATTAAAGCTTCCTTGAAAGAGAAAGAGATTTTGCTCAAGGAAATTCACCATCGAGTCAAGAACAATTTGCAGATTATTTATAGCCTGCTGCGGTTGCAACGGCGATCGCTGAAAGACCCCCAAGCCGCCGCCAGTTTATTGGATAGCCAGAATCGGATTGAGTCGATCGCCCTAATTCACGAGAAGCTTTACCGGACAGGCAATTTAGCCCGGATCGATGTCGCTGAATACATTTCCAGTGTGGTATCCAACTTAGTCAGCGCCTACTCCTCACAGTCCAGAAATGTTGCCATCAATATCGAAGTCGAACCTATTTTTCTAGATATTGATCGGGCAATTCCCTGCGGACTGATTATTAATGAATTAATTTCCAATGCACTGAAGTATGCCTTTCCTGTTGCAACAGCGGTGAACCAGCTTAATATTGAACTACATGCAGATGATGACTTCAACATTCAACTGCTTGTGAGAGATAACGGTATCGGTTTGTCGGAAAACTTTAATTTATTTGAAGCCAAGTCCTTGGGGCTTCAGCTAGTCCAGGATTTTGTGAATCAGTTGAAGGGGCTAATCCATATTGATCGCAACCAGGGAACCCAATTCAAAATCACGTTTCCAGGAAGTCAAACGTGATGAAAAAATTAGTGCTATCTCCTATCTTTAAACGAGCGATCGACTATACCCTGGGTAAAATATGAAGTCACTCGCACCATTCGTCAACGCTATCCGTCCGATCAACTCGCGGATTATTTTACTCAGTGCCAAAAACCAGGTGGAAGCGATCGTGGCTGGTTTAGAAGCGGGTGCCAATAATTAGAGAACACAACCAAATGGAACAGGCACTTCAGGTTTCCCTGAAGGAAAAAGACCTGAAGGAAAAAGAGGTGCTGCTGAAGGAAATTCACCATCGGGTGAAAAACAATTTGCAGATTATTTATAGCTTGCTGCGCCTGCAACAGCGATCGCTCAAAGATCCCCAGGCAGCCGCCAGCCTATTGGATAGCCAGAATCGGATTGAGTCGATCGCCCTGATCCATGAAAAGCTATACCGGACTGATAACCTGGCACAAATTGACTTCAGTGAATATATTCTCAGCCTGATCAGGAACTTATGGAGTTCCTACAGCATCGGTCATCAAAAAGTTACGGTTAAAACAAAAGTCGGTCATGTTTGCTTAGATATTGATAAAGCAATTCCCTGGGGGCTAATTATTAACGAATTAATCTCTAATGCCTTAAAATATGCTTTTCCGCAGGAGGTAATTGGGCACCTACAGGTTGAGCTTGATGCCGATAAGGATTCTAATATCAAATTGATGGTGAGCGACAATGGAATTGGATTACCTGAGAAATTTGATCTGGCTCAAACCAATTCTCTAGGGCTTCAGTTAGTTCAGGATTTTGTCGCCCAGCTAAAGGGAACAATAGCGATTGATAGCTCAGTCGGAACAACCTTTAAAGTTATTTTCCCTGGTACCAAAAAATGAATCGTCGTGTGCATCCAGAGTCGGACGAATCGAAAACGGTTCAAATCCTGGTGGTTGAAGATGAGCGAGTAGTCGCCAGAGACATCAAAGCTTGTTTAGAAAACCTGGGCTACTGCGTTCCTGCGATCGCTTGCTCTGGGTCAGAAGCGATTGAAAAAGCTAAAGCTCTCCACCCGGATGTTGTGCTGATGGATATCCGGTTGGAAGGAGAAATGGATGGGACTGAGGCAGCCCAGCAAATTCGGGAAGATCTGCATATCCCCGTGATTTACTCAACTGGATATTCCGATCACGCCACCGTAGAGCGGGCAACGGCAACCGAACCCTTTGGCTATATCCTCAAGCCGATCAAAGAGCAGGATCTTTATGTCGCGGTTAAAACCGCACTCCAGCGCCATCATCTGGAAACCCAACTCAAAGAACGGGAGCAATGGCTGACCACTATTTTGAGGGCGATCGGGGATGGCGTGATTGTAGTGGATCTTCAAAGTCGAGTCCGGTTTCTCAACCTCGCAGCGGAAGTGCTGACCGGCTGGCAGCAGGAAGAGGCGATCAATCAACCGCTCTCGGAGGTATTGCCCCTGGTTCATGAGCAGACTCAACAACCGCTGCCAAACCCAGTTACAGAGGTTCTCCAATCTGGTACCATTCTCTATCTGGCAGACCATACCCTATTGATGACCAAGAACCGTCAAACAATCCCGATCGCCGACAGTGCAGCCCCTTTCAGCAATCGAGCAGGGCAAATCACTGGAGCCGTTCTGGTCTTTCGAGATATTACTGAGCGACGACTGGCAGAGGAACAACACTTAACCGTTCAACGCGCTCAACTATTAGAACGCCAGATGGCAGAACTGCAACGCTTAAACCGACTCAAGGAAGATTTTCTCAGTACGGTTTCCCATGAAATGAGAACGCCGCTGGCAAATATCAAAATGGCAATTCAGATGCTAGAAATCACCCTGGAGCAGCAAAATCTGCCAGATTTAGATCCTGCCCGCTCCTCTGCGCAGATGAATCGTTACTTGAATATCCTGAAAGACCAATGCAACCAGGAACTGAATCTCGTCAATGACTTACTGGAACTCCAGGAAATTGAAGCAGGCACCCATCTGCTAGAGCCAGCAGAACTTGACCTGACAAACTGGATTCCCCAGATATTGGAGAATTTTCAGGAACGGGCAGCCAGCCATCAACAGCAATTACAAGCCGTCCTTTCCCCTAATTTGCCGCTGTTAGTCACCGATCGCTCAATTTTGACCCGTATTATTACGGAGTTGCTGACCAATGCTTGTAAATATACTCCTCCTAATGAACACATTACGGTCACGGTTCAAATGATTGGGAGTGAGGCAACCAGAGCAACGGAGGATGCTACCGTGACCGCTTCCAGTTCTAGCTCTCGCCAGTTTTTTCAAATTAGCATCAGCAATACTGGGATTGAAATTCCAGAACCAGAGTTATCTCGCATTTTCGACAAATTCTACCGAATTCCAGCCAGCGATCGCTGGGGACACGGTGGCACCGGCTTAGGATTGGCATTAATAAAAAAATTGGCAAATCATCTTAATGGTTCTCTCTGGGCTAAAAGTGGAGCAGGACAGACAGATTTCATGGTTGAGCTACCCCTGATTTCCAGCAAATGATTCAATTGATCCAAATTTATTCAGGAGCTTAACTTCCAGAGTGCGTTTCCAGGGGTGAACAATGGCAGCAACAGCAAAATCAGAACATGATTCACCCAAGCGGGTTCAGGTCCTGGTAGTTGAAAATGAGAGAGTGATTGCTAGAGACCTCAAAGGTTGCTTAGAAAACCTGGGGTATGGCGTTCCGGCAATTGCAGTGTCGGGGATAGAAGCGATTGAACAAGCAACCGCCATCCATCCCGACATCGTTCTCATGGATATTCATCTGGAAGGAGAAATTGATGGGATCCAGGCAGCTCAACGCATTTGGCAAGACCTGAATATTCCCGTGATTTATTCAACCGGCTATTCCGATAACGCCACTATTGAGCGGGCAATGGCGACTGAACCCTTTGGCTATGTGCTAAAGCCGATTAAGGAGCAGGATTTAAACGTCACGCTTAAAACAGCCCTGAGACGGTATCAATCAGAAGCCAACATAAACCCAATCTCCTCCTGCCCTCCAACCGCAGTCAGTGGAGCTAAAACACTCCTGTTTCCTGATGGTCCCCTCGCGCTTGGCTCTAAATTTTACATCGAGCGAGCGGCTGTTGAATCCCACGCCTATGCTGAGATTGGCAAACCCGGTAGTCTGGTTCGCATCAAAGCGCCCAAAAAAATGGGGAAAAGTTCTTTGTTGCTCCGCATTCAGCACCAGGCAAGGACTCTGGGGTACTCAACGATTGAAATCGATTTTCAAGAAGCTGATTCGACTTGCTTTGAGAACCTGGATACCTTTTTGCGCTGGTTTTGCAACGTTGTTTCATATCAACTAAAACTCAAATCCCAGTTGGATGAATTTTGGGATAGCACGATCGGGAATAAGGTCAGTTGCACCAGTTATTTTGAAAGTTATTTGTTAGAGCAATTGGATAGCCCGGTTGTTTTGATTCTGAATGAAATTAATCGTATATTCCAGCATGCCGCCATTGCCCAAGATTTTCTTTCATTGCTGCGAGTCTGGTATGAAAAAGCAAGATATATTCCGGTATGGCAAAAACTCCGATTGGTGATTGCCCATTCGACGGAAATTCAGGTTCCTTTAAATGCAAATCAGTCTCCGTTTAATGTCGGTTTACCCCTTCAATTGCCAGAATTTACCCTGGAGCAAGTTCAAGATTTAGCCCAACGCTACGGATTAAATTGGAATAACGGAATCAATGCCGCATCCTTAATGCAAATGGTTGGAGGGCATCCTTATTTAGTCCATTTAGCCCTTTACCACCTGGCGCAGCAAACGTTAACGCTGGAGCAATTACTGCAAGAGGCTCCAACCCTTAGCAGTATTTATAGAAATCATCTCCAGGATTGCTGGGCAGTTTTACAAGGAAAAGCCGAACTGATAGCTGCTCTGAATCAGCTAGTCATTCAGGGGAGTGTTTGTTTAGAACCACTTTTGACTTATCAGTTAAACAGTTTAGGACTAGTCAGACTCAAGGGATACGAGTGTCAATTTTCCTGTGAGCTATACCGCCTCTTCTTTCAAGAAAAAGATTTAGCGGACGATCCGATGAATATCCTTCGGATTGGCCAGTTAGAGCAGGAGAACCAGAGACTTCAGGATTTAGTCAATACAGATGCCCTGACCCAAATTGCCAATCGCCGTTACTTTGACAGTTGCCTTTACAAAGAATGGACCCGAATGCTCCGTCAGCAGTCTCCCTTATCGTTGATCCTGTGTGACATTGATTATTTCAAAATTTACAATGATGCTTTTGGGCATCAGGCAGGTGATGATTGTTTACAACAAGTAGCTCAGACCATTCAAGCAGCATTGAAACGTCCTGGTGATTTAGCAGCCCGGTATGGTGGCGAAGAGTTTGCGATTATTCTGCCTCAAACCAATACCACAGGTGCTATGCAAATTGCTGAAAATATTCGACTGGCGATCAAAGAGATTGCCCTTCCTTTTAGCACCTCCAAGTACATGGGGCTACCGAATTCATCGGTTTCGATCAGCTTGGGAGTTGCTACAACAATTCCCAAGCTGGACATGAGCGTGGATGAACTCGTATTGGCAGCAGACAAAGCTCTCTATGAATCAAAGAAACACGGGCGCGATCGCACCACCCTCAGTCCAACCTGGAATTTTAGAGTTTAGTCTGAGCCAATCTAGCCGTCCTCAATCCTGGTGAGAATGAGACGCGATCGGCTAACAGGCGGCTGTCGCAAACAGGGTCTCTTCTATTCGCTCTAAGGCTTTATCAAAATTGTCATTCACAATTTGAATGTCAAATTCCTTTGCCGCCACAATTTCTTCCCGTGCCCGACTGAGGCGACGAGAGATAGCATCTTCGGCATCCTGTCCCCGCTTGCGAATGCGGTCTTCCAGTTCCAGCATAGAAGGCGGCAGGATAAAAATTCGCAGTGCCTCGGAAAAGTTTTGGCGGATCTGGCGGGCACCCTGGAGTTCAATTTCCAGAATCACCCATTTACCCTGATTGATCTGGTCAAGCACCGGAGTCCGTGGAGTGCCATAGTAATTACCCGCAAATTCTGCCCACTCTAATAGTTCGCCATTAGTCGCCATTCGCTCAAATTCAGGGCGTGTAACGAAGTAATAGTCCTTTCCATTCACCTCACCTGGACGAGGACTTCGGGTAGTCACCGAAATCGACAGGTACAAATCGGGATGCCGCTTCAGCAGCGATCGCAGCAGAGTACCTTTTCCCACTCCACTGGGTCCCGTTAAGACAATCAGTTTACCCTTACCCATTCCGCGCTTCCCATTCCTTGAATTGTAAATAATTTAACAATCTCTTAACGCTAAGTCTAGTAGAGAAGTTGGGTGAGGAGTGAGGGGTAAGGGGTTGTTAGTTGTTAGTTTTTGGTTGAGAGCTGTTGGCTGTTAGCCTTCCTCCTTCCTCCCTCATCCTTCCTCCTTTATCCTTCATTCCTTATCCTTCCCCTTTCATCCCTCATCCCTTGTAATAAACCGATTCGCAACCGTTTCCGGTTGGATAGCTGAGAGAATGACGTGTCCGGAGTCGGTAATGATGACTGCCCGGGTGCGACGACCATAGGTAGCGTCAATGAGCTGCTTGCTCTCTTTGGCATCGGTAATGATACGCTTGATGGGGGCAGACTCTGGGCTAACGATAGCAATCACCCGGTTAGCGGACACAATATTACCAAAACCGATGTTGATCAGCTTAATGTCCATGGGGGCTGATTGCGTGTTTAGGTGTAAGGCTTAGTCTTTCGATCGTATCTGGAAAAATTCTGCGTAACAAGGCGAACTTTTGCTGTTTTGCAACCTCTTGACTTCACGACCCTTACTGCTATTTGTGCTGAACTGCGGGCAAATTGGTTGCCTGCCCGGTTTGAGCAGGCTTTTCAACGCGATCGCTTCACGCTCTACCTGGCACTGCGAACTATGGATAATCGGGGATGGCTAAAAATCTCCTGGCATCCCCAGGCAGCCCATCTCTGCATCAGCGAACCGCCGCCCCGTGTTCCAGATACCTTTACCTTTAGTCAGCAACTCAGGCACCAGTTGGGGGGGCTGGCACTGGTGGCAATCGAAGCGGTTGCTCCCTGGGAGCGAGCGATCGACCTGCAATTTGCCCGTCGTCCGGGTGAGCCTGCTCTCTGGCATCTCTATATTGAGATCATGGGGAAATACAGTAATGTCATTCTGGCAAACCAGGATAACCAGATTGTGACAGCGGCTCACCAGGTCAGTGCCCAGCAGTCGAGTGTCCGTCCCATTTTGACCGGGCAACCCTACGAAGTTCCGCCTGCCCTTACCGATCCAACCCCCATGTTGAGCGAATCCCTGGAGCGCTGGCAGGAACGGGTCAGCCTGGTGCCTGGTCCACTCCGAAAGAATTTACTGAAAAGCTATCGGGGATTAAGTTCGGCAATGGTCAATTCAATGATTTGGGCAGCCAAACTGGAGCCGGATCAGCCGACTGAACGCTTGCTCGAATCGGAATGGCAAACCCTATTTCAACGCTGGCAAGAATGGCTCCATGCCCTGGAGAAAGAGGATTTCCATCCCGGTTGGACTGAGCAGGGCTACACCGTGATGGGCTGGGGCATGACTCATCCTGTCAGCCGTGTGCAGGAAATGGTCAATCTCTACTACACTGCCCAACTCGATCGCCAGGAGTTCGTTCAACTTCGCCACCAGATCAGCCAGAAGCTGAATCATTCCCTGGAAAAGCTCCAGGTGAAGGCGAGGGGATTTCGAGATCGCCTCCGGCAGTCCGACCAGGCAGACACTTACCGGGAACAGGCAGATCTGCTAATGGCGCATCTGCACCAGTGGCAGCCAGGAATGAAATCGATTGACCTGCCCGATTTCACCACGGGAGAAGCCGTCACCATTCCCCTCAATCCAGAAAGAAATGCGGTTCAAAATGCTCAGTCACTCTATAAGCAGCATCAGAAATTAAAACGGGCACGGGCAGCGATCGCCCCTCTGTTGGCAGAAGTTGAGACGGAACTACACTATCTGGAGCAGGTTGAAGCGTCCCTTTCAGAACTCACTGCCTACCAGGCAGCAGGAGATCTGGAAACGTTACAGGAAATCCGGGATGAGCTAATTCAGCAGGGCTATTTGCAGAACTCAGAATATCGCGATCGCGCCAGTTCCAGCCAGAAAGACTCCGTCACCGAGCCTTATCACTATCAAACCGCTAACGGTCTTGATATTTTAGTGGGGCGCAACAATCGTCAGAATGACCAGCTAACCTTCCGCACCGCTGGAGATTATGACCTCTGGTTCCACACCCAGGAGATCCCCGGTAGCCACGTCCTGCTGAGGCTGCGACCCGGAGAACCCCCCGACTCTAGCGACCTGCAATTTGCTGCCAATGTTGCCGCCTACCACAGCCGCGCCCGTCAGAGTGAACAGGTCCCTGTCATTTACACCGAACCCAAAAACGTTTATAAACCAAAAGGCGCAAAGCCTGGAATAACAGTTTATAAGCATGAACAGGTCATTTGGGGACAGCCTCGGAGGGTGAGGAGTGAGGGGTGAGGAGTGAGGAGTGTTCGCCTTTGGCGTTCCCGTAGGGTGGGGTTGTTAGTTGTTGGTTGTTGGTTGTTGGTTGTTAGAGGGGTGAGTTTCACTGTAGCTATAGCCATGAGGGCTAGGGCAAGCCAGCAAGGGTAAACCATTGTCAAACAGGCATTTTCACTCTGTCCCCTGTCCCATATTCCCTACTAAACCCCGTCCAACTTGAAACCTGGAGTGTGCCAGGTTAGCTCTCACCCTAAATCCTTCTCCCGAGTGGAGAGGGACTTTGAATGGTTCTTCCGGATCCCCTCGTCCACTGGGAGAGGGGCTGGGGGTGAGGGCGTAGAACTACGGTTCTCAACGTGGATTTGGTTTGTCCAGGATGGAGGCAACTTTTTTGCTCGTTTCAGAGTCATGGTGATGCAGCCTTTTCTACTGGGCTTAGGAATATCGCGATCGCCCCTCCCCTCTACCATCGACCACCTGTTTCTTACCCGAAACATCCGGACCTACCCCTTTCTTTCCAACCCTCCCCTCTCAACCCTCCCCTCCCCCAGATTCGATATAACTAGACAAGGTATTACTAAACTAGAAGTCAGCTTATAGCGTTTTTGAATCCAGTGAGGTACATGGGTAGCCGTAGAATCCTTGAGTCAAACAGATGAGATGTACCTCACCCAGAAAGGAAACGCTATATCTTCATTCACCGCCAGAACAACTCCAAAACTCTTCAACCGCAGCCTCCACGACTGAGAACCTACCTGCCATGACTGACTCCTTCTCTCCCAAAAAACTGCCAGAATTCTTTAACCCCAAAACCCAAGAGAGGGCTTTAGAGATCCTGCGCAATCCGCTGACGATCGCAGCTCTGGCTTCCGTCGGAATTCATGGAGCGCTGTTTGCTGTGTTGCCGATGTTGCCTTCTGCTAACCCCAGGGAAATCGATCCTCAGCAGACGGTGGGAGTGATCGAGCTAAGCCCAACGGAACAATTACGATTGCCGGACTTTGCGAATCCCCAGATTACCCTGCCTCCCACTGCCACCCAGCCGCGATCGCCGTCCCCTTCCCGGTCAAACCCCAAGAAATCTTCCCCTCCTTCAATATTTGACAACTCCTCTATCTACAACCTGCCGTTCCTGTCCCCACCACCGCCAATCACGATCCTGCCTGATTTTGGTTTGCCACCCATCCAGGATGCTCCCGCCCGCTCCCGCCCCACTCCCCCTATTCAAAAACCAGCACAAAAGCAACCAGAAGCGCCTGCCAAACCCACTCCTGAACCATCCGAGGCGGCTGAAACACCGAAGGACGATACAACAACTCCTACCCGTACTGCGACAATTCCGCCGGAGGCGATCGAGCGTTTAAGAGCACTTCAGAAGCAACTTGAGGAGCAGAAAGTTGCTCAACAGCCTTCTGAACAAGAGGCAGTAGAGGCAAAAACTCCAGCAGAGGCATCCGGTAAACTTATTCCCTGGTTGGATCAGATTGCAAAGGCAGAAGCTGTTGCTCCCACTGTCCTTTATGAAGCCCTCGAAAAGTCCAATAAGAAGGATCTAGCTGTTTCCTGCCCGATTGAAGCCTGTGATGAGAAAGTTTCAAAGCTGCCAGCGACGCCAGCCTTCTTGATCGTAGTGAATCCAGATGGGAAGATGATTAATCCATCATTTGAAGTCAAAACTGGCGACAAAGCCCTTGATGAGGCAGCCATCGCGGAGTTAAAAGAGTTCGTAGCAACTTTAAAGGCTACTGGAAAGCACGAGATCTATCGGCTTCGGATTCAGTTTGAGAAGCAGACTGAGAGTTGAATGGTGACGTTATTGCTCTGATTAGCAGCGCTAAGACCTCCGAGGTTTTTGAAAACCTCGGAGGTCTGGGTAGAGTTTTTTGCTCAAATCAATACTATTCGTCTAAACGGCAGCCGTTTCGCGATCCTCTTCCCGGAGGGGTGTTTCAAACACAGAGTAGTAAAGCAGCCCTGCCAGAATTGCTCCCAGAATGGGCGCAACCCAGAATAGCCAGAGTTGACCGATGAGTTCAATCCCCGCAAACAATGCCGGACCCGTACTACGAGCTGGATTGACCGAGGTATTGGTGATCGGAATACTAATCAGGTGAATCAAGGTCAAGGCAAAGCCAATCGCAACGGGAGCCAGCGCTTCAGGGGCACGGCGATCGGTTGCACCTAAAATAATCAGCAGGAAAAAGAAGGTCAGCAGAACCTCAGCGATAAAGCAAGCCAGCAAAGAATAACCACCTGGAGAATGCGCTCCAAATCCATTCGTTGCCAGAGGGTTCGTCCCTTCGAGTACATAACCGCCTTCACGACCACCTGCAATCAATAACAAAAGTCCGCCAGCGGCAATACCGCCTAACACTTGAGCCACAATATAGGGCAGCAACTCAGACCCAGGAAACCGTTTAGCAGCAAACAAGCCAAATGAAACGGCGGGATTGAGGTGGCAACCGGAGATATGCCCGATCGCATAGGCCATTGTTAATACCGTCAAACCAAACGCTAACGATACGCCCAGAAAACCCAGTCCAAAATAATTACCACCCTGGGCAGTATCGGTGGTGTAGGGGAACGAAGCGGCGATCACAGCACTTCCGCAGCCACCAAAGACGAGCCAGAAAGTGCCAATAAATTCTGCAAGACAACGTTTTGAAAGCGGCATTTTATCTACTCCTTCAGGGTGTCTTTAAATCTGTGTAAAGACTTTATACCACTTCCACAAGCAGTTGCATAAAATTCAAAAACTTGGTAATTCCAAAGGTGTAGAATTTCAGTATGATAGGGTACAATAAGCCCGCCAAACGCTTAGATGAGATTGTTAGGATTCCCTCACCCAGGGAGTTAAAGCTTTATAAACTATATCCAAAGATCAGCAAAATCGTTTCATGACTAGGGCAGACTTGAGGAGTATAGGCTTTACTCTTTCAACAATTACCCATGAAACGGTTGCTGATTAGCATCACTGGACTTGTCGGCTTAACCACTTCTAGCTGTGCCCTTTCTATCCTGGCAACCGCCCTGCCGAAAGATTTGATTCAGCAGAGTGTTTTCTGCCCTACGGATAGCAAAGTTAGGGCTGAGGGGTTTCAGGTGCTCAGTACCCAACGCTGGTCCAAGGGGGTAGTGGTTCTTTTTAGTGGACTCTGTCCTGGAGATACCCGTAAAGCTGCCATGAAACGCATCTTCGGGCATAAGCTGGTTAAGCGAAATGGAATTGGCTGGCAGGTAAGCGGCAGTGACAGTTATAGTCCCAAAAATTTCCAAGGGAAACCTGAAAAGTTAATTGATTACAATATCAGCCGATCTGAAAAAAAGAATGGAGATCGCTACACCATTTTGTATGGACAGGTCTTAAAACCCAAAGTGGCGGTGGTAGAAGCCACCTTTAATAACGGGCTAATTCTACGCGATCGCAGCAACAATGGCGTTTTTGCTCTAATTGCACCCGGTGCAACGGGGGTCTGTGAAGTGCGAATTTTGGGATCAGATAACCAGATCCTGCGCCAGGAAGACCCCGGCATCTCGGTTAAATTTTCCAAGGACGGGCGGGCGCAACGGTGTTTGCCTGTATCCCATCAGTTGTGAGAGTGATAGATGGCAGACGGAGGGAGGAGGTCTTAGAGGGACGCAGGGGCAGGAGGCAATAGTCACTGGTCACTGGTCAGTGAATACTCTGAACTTTCAACTTATTCTCACCCCTTGACCTGGAGAAATTTTAAGGTATACTCTCTCTACAAAGTTCCCATAAACACAAAAACAGGGATGAAAACCATCATCCCCGTTCAGCTACTTACTGAGAGTTTCGAGATTATAACTGTGGAGTATACTGCTCCTTCTGAGGTATATCTGTATACTCAGCAACGATCTGGCGAAACTCCTCGCCATCAATCGTTTCGCGTTCAATTAGCAGATCAACCAGGCGGTCAATCACTGCCCGGTTATCCCGGATCAGGCGACGCGCATCGTCATAGCAGTGTTCAACAATAGAGCGCACCTGGGCATCAATTCGGGAAGCAATTTCTTCGGAGTATTCCGAACGGGTCATCCAGTCCCGTCCCAAAAATACCTCACCCGTCTGGCTTTCCAGAGACATTGGACCCAGATCGGACATACCAAAGCGGGTTACCATTTGCCGCGCCATTCCGGTAATCTGTTGCAGGTCATTTCCTGCGCCGGTGGTTACTTCGGCATCGCCAAAGATGACTTCCTCAGCCGCACGACCACCCAGAGCACCCGTGATTCGTGCCAGGATTTGGGCACGGGAAATCAGACTTTGGTCATCACCGGGAGTAAACCAGGTCAGACCGCGTGCCTGACCGCGAGGCACTAAAGTTACCTTCTGCACTGGGTCGTGGTCTTTAACCAGTGTCCCAATAATGGCATGACCAATTTCGTGGTAGGCAATCAAGCGCTTACTCTTGCTATCCACCAGCGGAGTGCCTTCCATCCCTGCAACTACCCGATCCACCGCGTCATCAATCTCCACCATGGCGATGGCTTCTTTACGGCGGCGGGCAGTCAGAATGGCTGCCTCGTTCAGCAGGTTCGCCAGATCGGCACCTGTAAAGCCAGGAGTGCGGCGAGCGATCGCATCCAGTGAAATTTCGGGAGCCAGTTTCTTGTTCCGAGCGTGAACTTTCAGAATTTCCAGGCGACCTTTGATGTCGGGGGGATCCACCGAAACCTGACGGTCAAACCGACCGGGACGCAGCAGGGCTGAGTCCAGCACATCAGGGCGGTTGGTCGCAGCGATGATGATAATGCCCGTATTGCCCTCAAAGCCATCCATTTCGGTCAACAACTGGTTGAGGGTTTGCTCGCGCTCGTCGTTACCGCCACCGATGCCTGCACCCCGCTGCCGACCCACGGCATCAATTTCATCAATAAAGATGATGCAGGGCGCGTTTTCCTTCGCTTTCTTAAACAGGTCACGCACACGAGACGCACCGACCCCGACAAACATTTCTACAAACTCAGAGCCAGAGATGCTAAAGAACGGAACCCCAGCTTCCCCGGCGATCGCCTTTGCCAGGAGCGTTTTCCCCGTCCCTGGAGGACCAATCAACAACACCCCCTTGGGAATGCGGGCACCTACCGCCGTAAACCGCTCTGGCTTCTTGAGGAAAGTCACCACTTCCTGAAGCTCTTCTTTCGCCTCTTCAATCCCGGCAACATCATCAAACATGATGCCCGTTTTTGCCTCCATCTGGAAGCGAGCGCGAGACTTACCAAAATTCATCGCCTGCCCAGGACCGCCGGGAACATTGCCAGAACGACGGAACAGAAAAAACAAACCACCAATCAGCAGAATTGGGAAGATTAAATTGCCCAACAAACCCCAAATCGCCCCATCGTTGCGCATCGGGTGAGAGTCAAAGCTAATCTTGGATTCCCGTAGCCTGGAGATGAGTTCTGGGGCATTGCCCGGTAGGTCTACCCGCAGATGTTGCAGGCGGTTATCCAGTTCTGGGTCAACCGCTTCCACAATTGCTGTTCGCCCGCCATCGTAGAAATCAACACTTGTAACCCGATTTGCATCCAGGTATTCCAAAAACCGACCATAGGTCATCCGGGTGCTGGCGGCATTGCGCCCCATATTCATCGGCGATGGAGCCATCGAACTTTGCCAGATGAAAAACCCAATCACCAATGCGGGCAACGCCCACAGTAAAACTGTTCTCCAAGAAAATTTCATAAATTAGCGCCCTCTTGATACAGCCATCTGAACATCAGTACCAGAAACCTTAAACCTTCGGTAAAGGTGCAAAGGACCCAAACCATCGATTTCCGTACATGAATGACCTTTCACAAGCTGCCAGTCCGGTTAAGACAGTAACTTTAAGTGAAAAACAATTGTTAATTAAATTTAACGTAATTATCAGGATCGAAGCAACTTAAGGGATGAGGGAAAAACCCTCCTCACCTTCTACACTTATCGGGTGGTGCTGAATAGCCGTATGAATTGGAACGAAGTTTCAATTCATACAACTTCTAATTCATACCCAAAATCAGCAACGCCCCTTATCGACCTTCACCAATGCGAAGAACGTAGCCAGGACGACGGGTTTTTTCGTGGGAGGAAACCCAGATGCGGTATGTGCCGGGTAGCCACTGACCAGCGACTCCAGGATTATGCCCCTGGTAATCATCGTTACACCAAACGCCGCCAGGTCCTTTAATCGCCAGGGCAGTATCTTCTGATGCCTGGACTTGCAGACTGAGCGAGTCGAAAAATGAAGTCAGCACCAGGGTGTGATTTGGGTTAGCAGAGGCAAAACCGGCACAGGGACCGGTGGGTGTTTCTGAGAGACTGACCACCTCCTTCATCGAAGTGGCTCCCCCCGCCTGCCCTCGAACCTCTAGGGGATTGGGAGAAAACCGGGGACCAATGGTAATGTTGTCCAGATTGGGAGGAGCTTGAGCCAGGGCAGGCAAAAGAAAGAACCCCCTGGAGAAGATTGGCTGACTGATCAGCACGTTTGCGATCGCCGCCAGCAGCCCAATTCCTAACGTTTGTTTCAGGTGATGTTTCTCAAGCATGATCCTAGACGTTAACGGTCCTAATTGAGGGGGACGATAGGAGAGGCAGAGAGTTCCTGACCGCTTAAGCCTGCGCCACCTCCAGTGCTGTTTGTAACCGGGTTTTGTCCCATCCCCGTTGGTTTAGAAGTAACCAGGACTGGATCAAATCGGGACCGCGTGTATCCCCAGTCAAAGCGACCCGCAGAATCGGCTTGAGTTGTCCTTCTTTACGCCCTAATTGGGCAGCGACTTGCTTCACCAGTTCTGGGGCACTGGTTTCTGAGAGCGGTTCAGCGGTAGCCAGGGCATCCGCAACCCCCTGGACGATCGCCGCCGAACCATCCTGACGCAGCTTTTTAGTTGCTTCCTCTGTAAAGCCTACGGTCTCAATAAACAAATAGCGGGTCATGGCAACCGCTTCATCTAATCGAGCGAGGCTGGGACCAACTAACGCAGTCACCTGCTCCAACCAGGGGCGATTTTCTGTCCAATCAAATTCGTACCCTGCCAACTGCCAGTGGGGAATCAGCAGATCCGTCAGGTGATCGGCAGGCATGGCATGGAGGTACTGACTATTAATCCAGTTGAGCTTGTCCCAGTCGAACTTTGCCCCTGCCTTGTTCACCCGTTCAAAGCCAAATACTTTGGCGGCATCTTCCAGGTTAAAAATTTCATTCATGCCTTCCGGGGGTGACCAGCCAAGCAGGGTCATGTAGTTGGCGATCGCCTCTGCCGTGTAACCCATTTGCTGAAACTCTGAAATCGACGTGACCCCATCCCGTTTGGACAGCTTTGCCCCTTTCTCATTCAAAATCAGCGGGGTGTGACCAAACTCAGGCGTTTTGGCTTTCAATGCCTGGTACAACAAAATCTGCTTTGGCGTATTACCGATGTGGTCTTCCCCTCGAATGATGTGGCTGATGCTCATATCAATGTCATCCACGACGACGACAAAATTGTAGAGGGGCTGACCTACCTCGTTCCCTGAGGCAGCACGGGCAATCACCATGTCGCCCCCCAGATCCCGCCCTTTCCAGGTGACTTTACCCCGTACCAGGTCATTCCAACTAATTTCCTGGTCATCGTTGATGATGAACCGGATTACCGAAGTCCGCCCTTCTGCTTCAAACGCAGTGCGTTGTTCTGGGGTCAGGTGACGATGGCGGTTATCGTAGCGGGGTGCTTCCCCCCTGGCTTTTTGGGACTCCCGCATAGCATCCAGTTCTTCTGGAGTGTCGTAGGCACGGTAAGCCAAGCCCTGTTCCAGTAATGCCTGAACTTTCTGCTGGTACAAATCCATTCGCTTGGACTGGAAGAAAGGACCTTCATCCCAGGTCAAGCCCAACCAGGTTAAGCCATCCAGAATGTTTTGGGTAAATTCGGGACGCGATCGCTCCAGGTCAGTGTCCTCAATCCGTAAAATGAACTGCCCACCATTGTGACGAGCAAACAGCCAGTTGAATACAGCAGTTCTGGCTGTACCAATGTGCAGGTTTCCAGTAGGACTGGGAGCAATCCGAACGCGAACAGGCATAAGGGAAAAAATGCAAATTTACCCTAAAATTCTAACGGTTGATGGCAAATGTCAGTTCAGAACACGCTTTCCATTCTGCCTGTGGATGGGCAAAGGGCTAAACAGTTACTTCTACAGAAATGATTTTTACAGAACGGTTTTCTACGGGACTGACGGGGCTCGAACCCGCAACTTCCGCCGTGACAGGGCGGTGCTCTAACCAATTGAACTACAGTCCCTCATAAGAGGCGATCTTCATTCTCGCGATCGCTGGTACTTTTGTCAAATATTTTTTGGAATGTCGCTGAACTGAGCAGGTGAAATCAACTGTTTGGTGCAACCCTAAGGATTATGGATTAAATAAGGTGTAACGGTAGGGGCGGGTTTTGGCAGGAGTTCAGCCTTTGGACCTCAAGCTTTGAGCTAAACCCGCCCGTACAAAAGATTTTGGTTTAATTCAATCCTCATTCCCAAGATCCGCGGTGTCTCATTGAGGTTATTCTGATTGACCGAACAATTTTCCCAGACACCGCGGATCTGACTAAGTTATATAGCGGCAACCGTCAGAGTCAGGACAAATTAGCAAGCACAAAACCTTATCCTGTCGTCCTTGCTCCCCTGGAACCTAACACCTGACACCTGCTATACATCGTGTAGATCTCATTCCCGTATCCTGTGCCACCGAATTTTGTGTCAGGGATTACGAGAATTGTAAGTTGCGATTATCTTTCGACTATGATTTCCAGAAACGAATGCTAACAACTCTTTGTGATACGGTTCAGCCAGGTGAAGGACTGGGTGGCATGAACGTCCGAAATGCAGTAGAGGCAGATTTGCCTGCCATTGTAGGCATCTACAACGCAACGATTCCCGCTCAAGTGGTGACGGCAGATCTGGAGCCAGTGACGGTGGAGAGTCGTCTAGGCTGGTTTCTTGCCCATACACCGGAAAAGAGACCCCTGTGGGTATTGGAGGTGGAAGGAGAAGTCGTTGCCTGGTTAGGATTTCAGTCGTTTTATGGTCGTCCTGCCTATGAAACGACCGCTGAACTGAGCATTTATGTGTCGCCAGATTACCGCCAGAAGGGAGCTGGTAAAATGCTGTTGCAGCGGGCGATCGCCCATAGTCCCACCTACGGCATCAAGACTTTGTTGGGGTTCATTTTTGCTGAAAATTGTCCCAGTTTACGCCTGTTTGAACAGTTTGGCTTTCATCGGTGGGGCTACTTACCCAAGGTGGCAGAGTTTGGCATGGTTGAACGGGATCTGGTGATTATGGGGTTAAGGCTGAACTGATGGTCAATTCATCCGGGCTTGACCAAATGGGCAAAGGTCGAGGATGGGGCAGCGATCGCAGGCAGGTTCCCGGTAAAAACAACACCGCTGACCATGCAGCATCAGAACCTCATGGTTATCGTAAATTTGTTGAGCATCCCAATCCTGGGGAAGCTGTGCCTCCAGGAATCTGTGGGCAGGACCGACTGCCACATTGGGAGCAATCAAGCCTAATCGCACAGCAACTCGATGGTGGTGGCTATCTACCGGCAGAGCACGACGACGCAGGTTACTGAAACAGAGCACCGCTGCACTGGTTTTAGGACCCACACCGGGAAAGGTTTCCAGCCATGCCCTGGCTTCTGAAACAGAGAGATCTACCAGAAAATTCAGGTTCAACTCGCCCCGTTGCTGGGTAATTAATTGCAAAATTTGCTTTAGCCGGGGGGCTTTAACTTCGGGATAGGTACAGGGGGCGATCGCCTGTTGCACCTCCTCTACAGGGGCGTCTCGTACCATCTCCCAGGTCGGAAAACGTGTTCGCAATTGCTTGTATGCTTTGCCGGAAGCCTGATTCCGGGTGCGGTGGGAGAGGAGGGAGGAAACCAGTTCACTCAACGGATCTAAGCTATGGAAATAGGGAATCGGGCAACCATATTCAGCACAGAGGCGATCGTGGACCAGAACGGCTCGCTGAAGCAGTTTGGTTGGGGTAGATAGGTCAAGGGAAGGGTTCGTCGAATTCACAGTGTCAGGTATCAGGGGTCAGGGGTCAGGCTGAAGTGAGAAGAGCATAGTTTTTTATTGTCAAAAAAAAGGATGGGTTGATCACCCATCCAGCGAGAGAGTAGTCGCCTTGATATTTAAACCAATGCTTTGGAGGGTTTCCAGGCTTCCAATCCCTTAAGTACTTCATCGGCTGTGCTGGTCCACCCCACAATGCCACCCTGGGCACGAACCATTTCCAGGGTGGACTGCTTGAAATCAGGGAAGTAACTTTCGGTGCAGTCTTCGACCATGAGGCATTCATAGCCGCGATCGTTTGCCTCTCGCATGGTTGTCTGGACGCAGACCTCGGTGGTCACTCCAGTAATGAACAGATGAGTAATATTTTGTTCCTTTAGAATTAACTCTAGATTGGTGGCATAAAACGCCCCCTTGCCCGGTTTATAAATCACAAATTCTCCGGGGATAGGAGCCAGTTCAGGAATAATGCCATTTCCAGGTTCACCCTTAATCAAAATCCGGCCCATCGGTCCTGGATCACCAATTTTAAGCGTTCCTTTGCCCCGCTTAACTTTCGATGGCGGACAATCAGACATATCTGGCTGATGGCATTCGATCGTATGAATAATTGGCAACTCCATTGCCCTAAACCCTTCAATCAATCGCTTCAGGGTTGGCACAATTGCCTGCAACCGAGCCACATCATTTTTTAAGGCATCACCAAATCCACCTGGCTCCAAAAAGTCTCGTTGCATGTCAATCACAATCAAAGCAACATTGCTCGATTGCGGCAGTTCGTATTCATAGGGCAGAGCAGAGATAGTAGGCATAGGGAAGGATGAGGGATGAGGGATGAAAAAGAGTGAATAGGAAGAATGAGAATTAGGACGAAAGGTGAAAGAATGAGGATTTAAAGCAAAGGACAAAAAAGTTTGCGATCCGAATTGTCAGGTTGTATACAGCTTTGCCAGAAACTACCGAAGCTCAGGTGATTGGGAAGCAGTTTTTAAGAAGTGGCACATCTATTAGGTGATCATTACAAAGAAGCTAGTCGTAGCGGATCTAAAGCTGAATTCATTAGCAAAATAGAGCTTGGGCTTCAGGAACTTGAGGAGACGAATTACTGGCTAGAACTTCTAGTAGAACTAAACATAATCCAGCAACCTAAGTTAATTAGTCTTTACAGGAAGCCAACGAGCTAACTGCTATTTTCACCGCCTGTGCCAAAAAGGCAAAGGCAAAACCAAAACCAAGCTCAAGAATAAAGGATAAAAGCTGAAGGATGAAGGCTGAATCGTTAAATTTCATCCTTCATCCTTCATCCTTCCCTAGTGCCCCGCCATGCTTTGACCGATTTGGGCAAAATCAGCTTCTTCGATGGGGCTTTCGTAGGCAAATTTTCCGCCGCTGATCACCAGGATGCGATCGGATAGTTTGAGTAATTCGTCCAGATCTTCACTGACGAGTAAAACCGCAACCCCACGATTGCGAGCTTCCAAAATTTGGCTATGGATGTAATCAACCATCGCAAAATCAAGACCAAAGCAGGGGTTAGCTGCAATCAGGAGCTTGATATGGTCTGCGTGAAGTTCACGTGCCAGCACGGTTCGCTGAACATTGCCGCCAGAGAGATTGCCAACGGGTGTTTCAGGCGACGGAGTTTTAATTTTAAAGCTAGCAATCAAACCGACTGCCATCTCACGAATCGCTTTGAAGATCACAAGGAAACCTTTTGCCTGGGGGGGGCGATCGAAAGTACGAAGTGCCAGATTTTCTGCCACACTCATATGGGCAACACAGGCGTTACGGAGAGGCTCTTCTGGTAACACAAAGAGCCGGTGCTTATACATCTCAGCACGAGTCATAGTATAGGTTTCGCCATTGACCCGAACCTCACCTGCGGTCGCTGGACGCTGACCCGCCAAAACCTCGACTAACTCTCGCTGACCATTGCCAGAAATGCCTGCAATACCGACGATTTCACCACTGTGGACGTTTAAATTGACTCCACCCACCGCTTCTAAGCCGTTGTCTTTATTGGCGTGAATGCCCTTAATCTCAAGTACAGGAATCGGATCAGGGTGGGTGACTTTTTCAACTGGCTGGGGTTCCCGTTTTTCGCCCATCATCATCTCAGCCATTTCTGAGATCGTCATGTCTTTTACCTGACCGGAACCGGCAAACTTGCCTTTGCGTAGCACTGTAATCTCATCGGCAAATGCCATGATTTCTCGGAATTTGTGGCTGATCATCAGCACACTGATTTTGCCTTCTGTCACCTGCTGCCGGATTAAGCCCAGCACTTCGTCCGCTTCAGCAGGGGTCAAAACTGAGGTGGGTTCGTCCAGAATCAGGATTTTGCTTCTGAGATAAAGCTGTTTGAGGATTTCTAACTTTTGCTTTTGACCGGCAGCCAGTTGGGCGATCGTGGCATCCAGGGGAACCTTAAATGGTGCCGCTTCCATGAATGCCGCGAGTTCCTCGTACTCTTGCTTCCAATTCACCAGATTGGGGCTGTCGTAGCGAGACAACACCAAATTTTCGGCAACGGTCATTGAAGGAACGGAGGTGAAGTGCTGATACACCATGCCAATGCCGTAGCGTTGAGCATTGCGGGGACTGTCAATTTGACAAACCTGCCCATCAATTAGGACCTGCCCAGAGGTAGGCTTGTAGAATCCCATGATGCATTTGACCAGGGTGCTTTTTCCTGCCCCATTTTCACCCAACAGGGCATGAAAGGTTGCTGGCTGCAGCTTCATGGAGACCGTGTCTAAAGCAATCAACGAGCCAAAGTGCTTGCTTATGTTGACCACTTCCAGATCAGGAGGTGCGATAGCACTATGCATATCGTTCATTTCTTGAGTGACGGGATGTGCAACTTCTGCCATTCTGCCTCCTGAGTAGGAATTCTAGATTAAAGATTTCAAACCAGTACAAAGATATAAAAAAGGGAGTCATCGGTCATGGTCATTGGCTCTTGAGTCGAGGCAAGGGATAGGGAGTAGGGGAATCAGTAGTCAAAAGTGGTGGGTTATTAGAAGCGGCCAGTGGACTAAAACTCTCAACTCTCAACTCTTAACTCCCCTTCCTACTACCCACTAATCGTTCCTAATGCCCCAGGTGCGCCAGAGAGGGTTTTCTTGGGTGAGCAGGTAATGATCATAATTAGCAAGGTCAAAACGTAAGGGGCAGCGTTGAACAAATAGCGTCCCTGCTCAATTCCCACGGCTTGCAGCGCCGGACCGATCGCCTGCGCCCCCCCAAAAAAGAGGGATGCCCATAGACACTGGATTGGGTTCCAACGGGCAAAAATCACCAATGCGACTGCCATTAAACCCTGTCCGCTAGAAATACTTTCCGACCAGATACCAGGGTAGTAGAGCGAGAGGCAAGCACCGCCAATGCCTGCCAGGAAACTACCTGCAATGATGCAAAGCATCCGTACCCTTTTGATCGAAACTCCCATCGCCAGAGCGGCATCCGGGCTGTCACCCACCGCACGAACAAATAAACCCCAGCGGGTGGACTTAAAGAACCACGCCATCAAAGGGGCAATCAGAATTCCCAAAACGAATAAAGGGCTGATCTTGAGAGCGGACTCAACCGCCGGAATTGAACTCCATCCACCAAGGTCGATTGTGGGCAGGGCAGGAGCCTGGGGTTGAATGAAAGGTTTGCCAAAAAAGAAGGCAACCCCGCTACCAAAGATAATCATAGCAATGCCAACCGCAATGTCATTCACCTTTGGCTGTTGAGACAACCAGGCATGGATAAAGCCCAAAACCATACCTGCACATCCCGCGACCAGCACCCCCAACCAGGGAGATACGGTTGCAGGTAACCCCCACTGGCTAACACCCAGGTAGGAAACCGCATAGGCACTCATCGCCCCAGTCAATAAAGTCCCCTCCAATCCCAGGTTGATTTTGCCGCTCTTCTCGGTTAAACACTCCCCTAAACTGACAAACAGGAAAGGGGCACTTCCCCGCAGGGTTCCAGCAAAGATTCCTAAAGGAACCCCCCACCATCCCAATGCTTCTGCTGCCATTGTGTTGTTTTCCTCCTGAATAGATTAGGTATGAGGTGCTAGGGGGGCAGGTGTGAGATGCCAGGTGTTAGGGGATTAGAGGGTTAATCTAACAGCTAACAACGAATGCACGCCCCCATAGCCGCTAAATGGGTACTGCTGTTGATGTTGATGGTGGAGCAGCCACTGTGGGTGGTCTGTCTTTAAAGATCTGGAAGCGCCCGTAAAGGGACTCACTGTAAAGAACCACGAGGAAAACTAATCCCTGGAACAATAACACGGTGGCATCTGGCATTCCAAAAGTGCGTTGCAATGCCCCACCACTGGCAACAATGCCGCCTAGCAAAATCGAGACGAGAATAGCAGCCAGCGGGTTATAGCGGGAAACGAAGGCAACTAGAATGCCGGCGTAGCCGTAGCCCGCGACGATGGAGGCGTTTGCCTGTCCCTGGACGGCGGCGACTTCAACCATACCTGCCAAACCAGCGCAGGCACCTGCCAGGAAACAGATAGTTACTGTCAGTTGACCAACTGGCAGACCGGCGATGCGGGCTGCCTTGACGTTGCCTCCGGCGGTGCGGGCGGCAAACCCAAAAGTAGTGTGCTGGATCAGGAAATAGGCGATCGCACAGGCAATCAACCCAAAAATCAACCCATAGTGAATGCGGCTGGAGGGAATGCTGCCCAGCTTGTAAATATCAGGTAGGGGAAAGGTTGAGGGTTTATTCAGGGAAGCTGGGTCCTTCATGGGACCTTCGACCAGGTGATTCAGCAGGGCGATCGCAATGTAGTTCATCAGCAAACTACTAATAGTTTCATTCACTGCCCGATAGTGCCGCAGTGCGCCCGCAATCCCGATCCAGATGCCACCAGCAACCATTCCTCCCAGTGCCATGCCAATAATGACCACCGCCGGAGGAAACCCCAACAGATTTTGCACCTGCTCAGGAGAGGGCAAAATAGCGCCGTAGGAGAGTAACAGTCCCGCCGTGATTGCCCCCAGAGCACCCATGACTAGTGCCCCTTCGTTGCCAATAATCATCAAACCCAGACGGGCAGGCAGGGCAGTACAAAGGGCTGTCAACATCAGGGGAGCTGCCCGTAGCAGGGAACCCTGGAAGGTTCGCCAGTTGCTAAAGGCTGACTTATAAATTGCTGCGTAAATCTCAAATGGATTTTTACCGTAGAAGGCGCAGAAGATCCCAAACAAAACCATTGCAAATAGAATTGCGCCAATCGGGATGACGATCGACTCCGCCATCGAGCGCCAGTTAGAACGACTTAGTACCATAACGTTTAACTTGCCTTACCAATCACGCCTTCAGCCAGCCAGTCAATTTGGGTCAGTTGGGAATCTGTGATCTTATAGGTCGTGCCTGCCGGAATCTTGACCGAGCCGGAATTGTCTTCAATTGCCCCGGTATAGACCATCATTGAGCCATCCACAATTTTGGTTTTTGCCTCCTCTACATCCTTCTTCGCATCAGCGGATACAGCGGGACCAAAGGGTGCCAGCTCAATGAAGTCCTCCTTCAAGCTACCGATAACCTGATGGGGAATGCCGCCATTCATCAACGTTTTGCCGCCCCGAATCATTTCAACGTAGCTCTTGAAAATAGTGCCCCACTTGTAGGCGGTTCCTGTCAGGTAACCCTTCGGTGCCAAATCATTTTGGGCGGCATGGAACCCACTGGAGTAAATTCCGCGTTTCTCGGCAGTTTCAATCACAACCTTGGGACTGTCAACGTGCATAGCGACCACGTCTACTCCCTGGTCTGCTAAAGAGTTGGTGGCTTCCGCCTCTTTCACAGGCATTGACCAGTCTCCTGTGAAAATAACCTGCATTTTAATATCAGGGTTGACACTGCGGGCACCCAAAATAAATGGGTTGATATTGCGTAAAACCGGATTAATCGGTTTGGCGGCGACAAATCCTAACTTACCCGACTTAGAAGCCATAGCCGCAACGCGCCCAGCGAGATACTGCCCCTCGTCCACCAGCGCAAAATAGCTGCCAATGTTATCCGGCAATCCCTCTTTCCAGAGGGTTCCAGCATGGAAAAACTGCACTTCTGGAAAATCTTTTGCCACTTCCAGAATGTGGGGGTCAAAATAGCCAAAGGAGGTGGGAAACACAACCGTTGCCCCATCCTGCTCAATCATGTTACGCATGACTTCCTGCACCTCCTTGGTTTCAGGAACGCTTGCCTGCTCAATAATTTTGACTCCAGGAAGTTGAGAAGCTGCGGTGGCACCCATTGCCTGCGCCTGATTCCAGCCATAGTCATCCTTTGCGCCGACGTAGATAAAACCCATGACCAGAGGTTTATCGGAAACTGGGCTGGCTTCCCCACCTGTACCCGCCTGCGTTTCTGAGGGGGTAGACGAGCAACCAGTCCAGAGTTTGGAGGTTGCCCCAAAGGCAGCGGTTGCCAAAAGACCCCGAACCACCTGACGTCGGGGAATATATATAGGTCTTCTTGTACTCACGGTCAATTCTCCTTAGAAGCTTATGGGGGAAAAGCCACACGGCACCAGTAATATTCACCCAACTTGGAATTTTGCGAAGATGTTTGTCAGCCTATGGGAAAACACGCCAACCGAATGTGCTAAATGTGACGATTTAACAGTTCGACAAACTTTGTGAATGAGGGGATGGTTGCAGAGGGAAACCAATTAGGGATTCAAATTGGGGTTTTTGCAGCGATTTTAAGATGAGTCAACCACAACTGGGTGAGATGGGAAAGGGAGAGAGGGATGGATGAGTGGATGGGTATGGGGCCTATGCAAGGGGAAACGGCTATATAAGACTTGTGAGGGATAAGGTTCACGGGGCGATCGCTGCAAACCATGAGCAGAACCACCAAAACCATTGCCGCAGTAACCAAAGGAAGAATATCTAGTGGCTATAATCCCCTGACTCAAGGGTTGGATGGGGGTCTGTTTACTTAACTTAACTAGCAGAGATCCTCTTAACTAGCAGAGATCCTTAACTAATGCATCATCCACTCTTGCTGCTATCAAAGCCCAAATATCCCTGATGTTAGAGGTAGGACTGTCGCTCCAAAAGATACCTTAAAGGCGATAGGCGCAATGGATGGGTAAAATAGCGACCATTTTGTAACGAAATTTTGAGTTTGAGTTTTCAGTTTGGGGTAGGATTACATCGAAGAATTTTTCTTCAGACGGGTGTGGCGTGACGGATGGACAGTGTTGGGCAGCAATATGAAACGAAAGTTTTTCGCAGTTGTGGCGCTGGTGGCGCTCTGTGTCATCACCTTGACGGTGACGATGAATTCGGGTCTTGCCCAGCTTCTTAACGAAGCTGGATTTGAGTCTCCAGGAAGTGCTGTACTGAAACCCCAGGTAGAAATTCAACCATCGGAGTCTGTGGTTTCCAGAATGTGTGCCATTCAACCGGAAAAGAAGAAAAAACCTCAAATCAGGTCCACGGCTGAGGCATTAGGAATTGCCCCCAATGCAATTACATTGAGTCGCTTCCGGCAAGAAAAGAGCAAAACGGAGACTGAGACAAAGGCACCTTTAGCTAATTTGTTGAATCATCTAACTACTTATACGCCTAAAGAGGAGATTGCCTTAATTGACCCGACCAACTATGGCGATCGCTATTTGAGGGATTTTAACGGCAATCCCGCCCTGTTTGAACCAATGATTGTGGTCCATGAAACGGTTGGTTCTGCCAACAGTGCGATCAACTTTTTCCGCACCCCCCACCCCAGGGATCAAGACCAGGCAAGCTATCACACGCTAATCCGCCTGAATGGCACGATTGTGTACCTGGTTCCGCCGGATAAACGGGCATTTGGGGCGGGCAACTCCTCCTTTAATGGGCAAACCGTAAAAACTAACCCTGCTCTCGCAGGATCGATCAACAACTTTGCCTACCACGTTTCCCTGGAAACCCCTCGCGATGGTAACAATAATCGCAGTAGCCACAGTGGTTACACCCAGGCGCAATATCAGTCCTTAGCATGGCTGGTTGCCAAAACTGGCGTTATGGATGACCGCATTACAACCCATAAAGCCGTGGATCGTTCATCCTCCCGCATGGATCCGCGTAGTTTCCAGGTTTCCCGGTTTATGTCTCTGTTGCAAGCATATCCACGTACCGCTGAGATTACCATTGGTTGTATCGAACCGCCGGAAACTCCTCAAACCTGATCCTCACAGGATTCTCAAATTTGGGTGGTATTTCTTAAAGGCAAGGCGATCGCTGTCGTCATGCTGTAAGGAGTCTCCCTATGTCTCACGTCAACCCCTACCTCTCCCTGCTAGAAATTCCTCCCGGATACCTCAATATCATGGGCTATGTGGATGAATCTGAGGTCAACGGTCCCGGCTGTCGGGCGGTGATTTGGGTTCAAGGCTGCCTGAGAGAATGCGGGGGGTGTTTTAACGAGGCATCCTGGTCGTTTGAGATCAACGAACTGGTGGATGTCGATAGTCTGGTTGAACGAATCCTAGACAATCCCCGGAACGAAGGAGTCACTTTTTCTGGGGGCGAACCGTTCTGGCAAGCGCCTGCCCTGGCAGCCCTGGCACGGAAGCTAAAAGCAGCAGGCTTAAGCGTCATGTCTTTCACAGGCTTCACCCTGGAGCAACTTGAGGAGAGCTACGCTCCAGCAGGTGCCAGGGATTTGCTAGAGCAACTGGATATTTTGATTGATGGTCCTTACATCGAAAGGCTGGCAATCCACTCTCCCGAATCGCCTGTTTCATCCAGTAATCAGCGTATTCATATTTTCAACCCGGCATTCCAAGATCAAATCACCTGGGCAAGCGACCAGGTTGAAATCCACATTCTTAGAGATGGTAGCCGGATTATTACAGGCTATCGGGGACAAATGCTGCCCAGCGATTCAGGGCAATATCAAGCATCTTGACCGCACCAAGTAAAGCTGTCGCCAGTTAGCCTGGGATCCTGAGAGGAAAGGGTTGTTTTAGTTGCTGTACAACAGGTGTACAGTGACGAATTAAATGTTGTCGTGACAAGTTCTTGTCCTTGACTTGTAATTGTTGTGTAACAGGCACTTCAGCGATTGTTCTCCTTTTTTTGGAAGGCGCTGTTGTGTAGCACTGATTGTTGTAATGAAGCAGCCCAATCCAAAGCCAGACAATTCCACATTCAACAAGCTGAAAGAACTCCTCCACTCAAAGTACCCCATTGCCAACCGAGACATCGATAAAGCTACTGCCGTCAAAGTTCAGGCTGAAGTCTTTGAAGTGTTTGTACTGGCTGATGTAAACCAATTTCAGGCACATGGTTTTTCCGTTACACCTGAGCCATCACCGCATTGAGCAGGGTGGTTTGTTTGCTGGTGGCAGCATCGATTTGCTGGTCTAGATGATCACAAAGAGCCATGAACTGGTCAATTTTGGCAACGATGCGATGTTGCTCGGTAAGGGGAGGAAAAGGAATTAAAGTTACCGATAGCTTTGAACCATTAAAGTTAGCTTGACCGCACTGCTGAACGATCTCTGGTTCGATTTGTGTTCTACGAAAATATGACGCGTTCATCGCTATATTTAAGTAGGTAGGTACTAAATACTTCTCAGTGAATCTGACCCTAATTAAATACGACGCAAAAGTGGCATCATCATCTTTTTCAAGATAAATAGCCGTTTTCCCAACCAACTCATAACTATTTGTCCGGTTGAACAGTATGTCATTCTTCTTTAGGTAAAGCCTTGGTAAATCGTCAATTTCACGATCAACATATTTGAAGCCAGTATTTATAAGTTGTCCATTAACTATATTTCCCATTCGGTAAACAGGAACTTTTGAAGAGTCATCATTCGATTTGATTGACGTGCCATAGTCTATTGATTTAGCTAGGCTTCCCAATCGTACCCATACCCACCCCTTAGGCAACTCATAAGGGATTTCTTCCGGTTTAATTCCCGGCAATGGCTTAGTCTGTTTGATTTTCCCTTCTTTCACCAGTTGTTGTTTCTCAAGCTCGATCGCCCTCAACAACTCACTAGCAGGCTCATCATTTGGATCTTGCGGCACCAGCTTACCCATAACAGCCAGTTGCAGAATCGCCTTACGCAGTTCAGCCACATTCTCTTTGACCGAGTAGAGTTCGCCAAAGTGTTGCGTGATAAAGCGCCAAGCCTCAGCAAATTCCACGTCATTCCCGCGCAGGCGGGAATCCAGCGGACTAGACCCCGCAAATTCCGCGTCATTCCCGCGCAGGCGGGAATCCAGAGGACTAGACTCTGCAAATTCCGCGTCATTCTCACGCAGGCGAGAATCCAGGGGACTAGACCCCGCAAATTTCGCGTCATTCTCACGCAGGCGGGAATCCAGGGGACTAGACCCCGCAAATTTCGCGTCATTCCCGCGCAGGCGAGAATCCAGGGAACTAGACTCCCGCCTGCGCGGGAGTGACGAAGCAGACGAGGACGGGAGTGACGAAGCAGAGGACGAGGGCGACGAAAGCAAACGGTTGAGGGCAGCGGTGTGGATGGTGATTCGTTTTTGGTTGCGTTCTGCCCGCAACTTTTCCAGTTCATCACAACGAGCCATGAGGCGATCGATTTTGGCGACAATGCGACGTTGTTCAGCAAGGGGAGGAAGGGGGAAAAACAGTTTTGGGATGTCAACTAAATTTAGTTTATTAGTATGGCTACCACCAGCTTTAATTTCATCGTATTGCTTTATTGTCCCAGCACGCTAGTCAAAACTACCCACTTTAGTGGGAGGCTTTAGCTGCTACACATTTTCCAGGGCTTCAGGCAGATTTGCAAAGAT
>NZ_JBXBCF010000030.1:0-22067 GCF_056784235.1 Kovacikia sp. CALU 1929 | reverse complement strand
ACACTCGACCAACTCCAACTTAAAGTTGATCAACTGATTGCTCAGTTAACTCCTGAGCTAATTGCTTCCATCACAGGGTATGCATTTATTCTCGATGCCCTATCTGCCCTGAATACTGTTTAAATTGGTATTAGCCCCTGTGATGTTTATGGCGAGAGACATTAGTTGAATCAACTGTAGGGCGAGCGTTGAGGCGAATTACACTACTCGCCTTATCAGAAATTTCTTAACGAGAGAATTCTATCAACCACTTGGTGAGTATTTGGCTTCTATTCAGGGAACTCTACTAAAGGAATTTAACAAGCTCAGGACTAGTACAAAATGCCTGACTCGGTTGTAGTTACTGATAGGTCTCTGAATTATTCATTTCTGCTAATTTCTCATATGGTCTGTGCAGATCAACAGATTCATAGTGAGGAGGCAAAAAGTCTTCGCGAATTAGCGCAGAAGGCTAAAGTTAGCCAGTCCACACTTGAAGAGATGGAGAGAATTCTAGCTCAGGATGAGCAACAGCTTTCTATAGAGTCTATTACTCAGTCAATTCCGCGAAAACAACGGGTCGAGGCTCTTCAACAAATCCTTGCGATCGCCTACATTGACGGGTTCTGTTCACCGTTAGAGCGAGAGATGGTTGAACAGGTTTCACACCTTTGGAATGTCCCATCTGAAACCATTCAACGCCTGTTGATTAGAGCAGAAAGTTACACCAATAAGTACACAAGTACTTCTGAGAAAGAACTTCTATCTCTAGGTGCTCGCCTGTTACAAGGTGCAGATTCAGTTCTATCTCGCTCCCTCGTTGATCGGTTAGCTAGGATTGCACCTCAGGATGTAGGACGGAAGGTTGAGCAATTACGGCAGGAGATTCTGCTGGCTGGACCGGATTATGACGATGCCATTCAACGGTGTGCGGTGGTCGCTCGCGAGGACTACCAGTTTGCGGAAGCTGCTCTAAAATCTGCTTCTTCAGCCCTTCAAAGCTTAAGTCAGGATATTCAGCAAACGGTTGGCCATGTCCGAAACCAGGTAGCAGGTAAGGGACAAGCAAATAGTGCCAAGGAAGTTGCCAAGCAACTCGAAAACACTCGTAGGAAGCTCATGGCAGAGATCATTCGAGATCTTGCAAATGTTCGTGAATCACTTCAGTCCAAGCAGCGCGCTTTGAATCACTTCAGCATTGCCTTTATGGGAAGAACAAAGGCGGGGAAGAGCACACTCCATGCTGTGATTACGGGCGAAGGATGGGACGCGATCGGCGTTGGCAAACAGCGTACTACCCGCTATAACCGTGTGTATGAATGGAAAAACATCCGCATCATTGACACTCCAGGAATTGGTGCTCCCGGTGGTCAAACCGATGAAGAAGTTGCCAAAAGCGTGGTGGATGAGTCGGATGTCATTTGCTACGTCCTAACAAACGATAGTATCCAGGAATCTGAATTTAGTTTTCTGAAATCCTTAAAAGAAAAAGCGAAACCCCTAATCATCCTACTCAACGTCAAGAACAATCTACGGGACTCGCGCCGTTTAGAGCATTTTTTGCAGAACCCCGACAAGTCGTTTGCGATGGAGGGAAAGAGCGGTCTTGGTGGGCATATCGAGCGAATTCACCGCTATGCCCGGCAAAACTACGCGAACGATTACTTTAGCATCCTGCCTGTGATGCTCCTGGCAGCACAGATTTCCAGGGAAACAAACGACTCCAAGCGCAAAAAGCAATTGTTTGATGCAAGCAGGCTACAAACGTTTCTGGACTCAATCCGCCTATCGCTAGTTCAGCATGGACCGATCCGACGATCACAAACGCTACTGGGTTCAACCGTCACTTCCATTACCCATCCTGGGGAGTGGGTTGCACAGGAAGCACACACCTACGAGAACCTAACAGAAACCCTGAAAGCGAAACGTGAGGCATTGCAGAAAGATATTCAAAAAGCTGAGCAAGATGCGCTTGCCTTCCTACAACAAGCTATTAAAACCACGTTTCAAAATGCGCTTAATGAGGTTTCTCTTTTGCTGAAGAGTATTGGGATGCGAATGAACACAACTTGAAGCTCGGATGGGAGAAGAAGTTAAAATCCATCAAGTTTGAGCAATCACTGAAGACTGCATACGAAGAGGCGAGCCAGAAATTCGGTCATGAAGTCCGGGAAGCGATCGAGGAGATCGGCACTGATCTCCAGCTTATTGCTGAACTAGGCAGCGGCAATTTTCAATTTGAGCAACAGGACTCTGATGGATTTATGCGAGACTTTGTCCGGATTGGAGTTGGAGTGTTGGGAATAGCAGGCACGCTTCTGTTTTTCGTTGCGCCACCTCTAGGTATTGCTGTTGGAGTTGTTGGAACACTCGGCGGACTTTTTACTAGCTGGTTTAAGTCGAGAGACCAGAAGCGCCGTGAAGCTGTCAATAACATCTCTGCTTCTCTAATCCAGCAGATTGAACAGCAACGGCAGATAACCCTGCAACAGGCTGAAAATAGCTTCCGTCAGAATTGTCGTTCCGTTGCCTCCGGCGTTGATCAATATTTTGATCAGTTAACTCAAGGATTGGGCAAGATCGCAAAGCAGTTGGAGACGGCGAAACAGAGATTGAGCGATACCGCCAACTATCTCAATCGTGCGTATGCCAAAAGAATTCTGGACTGGTGCCTTGAACGAACGGAGCCTTTGACGGAGGCAAGCATTCTCAAGAGCATTGCCAAGGTAGATCGCACCGTTGGTCGCAGTACGACAATCCACACCAAAATTACCGTTCAATCACGCCGATCCCAAAGCGAACTTAGAGAAGTTCTCCAGGAAGACATCGCAATTCAACCATCCAAACAAAGGAACCAGCCCTAATGAACCAGAGTGCTTACTGCTTCCAAGCTGCTGAGGTCGGTGAAAAGTTTAAACGCACTTGCGTCAAATTTGACAATGTGCTGGCGCAGGGTGCTACAGATGGGCTAACGGACTTAAGAAAACAATTTCGGCAGGGGTTGAGAAGCTATAAAGAACAGGGCGTTCTCAGCGTCGCTTTTGTTGGGCAATACAGCGCTGGTAAATCAACCATTATTTCGGCATTAACCGGACGAAGAGATATCCGGATTGATGCTGATATCGCTACAGACAAGACCTCTAACTACGCCTGGAACGGTATTCAGGTAACAGATACACCCGGTCTATTTACTGAGCGAACAGACCATGATGACATCACCTACAACGAGATCGAGAAGGCAGACCTGCTGGTTTTTTGCCTAACCTACATGCTATTTGATTCCATCACTGTTGAGAATTTCAAGAAACTTGCCTTTGAGAAGAGCTATCGCTGGAAGATGATGCTGGTGATTAACAAAATGTCGGATGAGGCAGGTGAAGAGGCGCAAAAGATTGCAAGCTACCGCAAGAGCCTGGCGGATGCGCTAAAACCTTACGCAATCGATGAGTTTCCCGTTTGCTTCATTGATGCCAAGGATTACTGTGAAGGTGTGGATGAGGGAGATGATTTTCTAGTTGAAATCAGCCGATTCCAAACCTTTATTGACGAGTTGAATAAATTCGTTCAGCGCAGAGCTTCCCTGGCTCGATTAGATACACCTGTCCGCATTGCTTTAGGATGCGTAGATGAAGCTCAGGTTCAATTTACACGCAACTCTAAGCAAGACTCTACTTTCCTCGAATTGCTGGCACGTTTATCTCGAACTGTCCGCAAGGAGCGAGATCGCTTGAGGACGAAGGTGCAGGGCATTACTTTGAAAATGGCATCTGCCGTGGTGAAAGAAGGGACAACCCTAGCAGTCACGGTTGGAGGGGAGGAAAACATGGAGTTGATGCTGAAGCAGGCTGAGCTAAATGTACAGCATCACTATGAGCAAGCAGAAACAGAGTTGCAGGAAGCGGTTGACACTGCCTGTACCTCGATTCGGACAGAGGTCGAGCAGGTTTTTCAAAGCGATTTGACTCAAGCGTTTGTTGCCCGACTAGTGTTTGAGCAGAAAGTGGCTGCTGGAAATGTCAAAACTAACATGAATGCAGAACAATTACAGGGGCAGATTACCTGGTTGCAGGACATTGGTATGCAGGTGGGTGCAAACTTGTCAAAAGCCGCAACAAGAAACATCGCTGCGGCAGGACAAGGGTTTCTCCGTTCACTCGATGTTGCTGGGAGCAGCTTGCACAAGGGTGTTTTAGCAGTTGGGAAATTCGTAGGTTTCAAGTTCAAACCTTGGCAAGCGGTTGGAGTGGCAAAGAATATTGGTAATGCCGCCATGCTACTTGGACCGATTATTGCCATTGCCTCGTTTGGTGCGGATATGTACGCCATGCACGAGGAACGGGAGAACGAGCGAAAACTAGCCGAAGCACGCCAGAACATCACCAGTGAGTTTCAAAAAGCAGCAAAAGACCTTGAAAATCAGATTGAGGGTCAATTGCGGGAATTTGAATCTCAGGTCTATCAAGTCATCGATCAAAAAATTGCGGAGGCTCGTCAGGAAGAAGAAAACGCGATCGCCAATTCTAACCAGTGGGTGCGACAACTGGTAGATGTCCGCAAGGAGTTTGAGAGCATACTCCTTGACATTGCGAATTCGCTTAAGAGTACCGATTGGTCGGAGAATTAGCGATTGAAACTGGGGGTCGGCAACAGCCATTGTGCCAGTTGAGGATGTCTCTTATAGGACCGTTTAATTTACACTTTGCAGCAGTCTAAGCTCTCGTTCACAAATTATAGGGTTTCAGTTCTGCAAGAGTGTAAATCAACTTGTCTCTAAATCTATGTTTCAAAATCCAATCTGTTTAACGAGTTCTGATACAGTTACAGTACATTAGAACTTCTCATTATGCTGATTGGGTACGAACGGGTCTCGACCGATGACCAGAATCTCAACTTGCAACATGATGCACTTAACGAAGCAGGATGCGATCGCATCTTCTCCGACAAGATGAGTGGTGCCAACGCCGAGCGCCCTGGTCTGAAGCAAGCCTTTGATTTTTGCCGAGAAGGTGACACTCTGGTGGTCTGGAGATTAGACCGCTTGGGGCGATCGCTCAAAGACTTGATTGCGTTAGTCGAAGAGTTGGAGAGTCAAAAGATTGGGTTTCGTTCACTGCAAGAAAGCATTGACACGACGACTAGCGGAGGAAAGCTTATTTTTCACTTGTTTGGCGCATTAGCGGAGTTTGAGCGCAATTTGATTCGGGAACGAACGCAAGCGGGCTTGCAGGCGGCGAGAGCGAGGGGGCGTAAGGGAGGACGGCAGCAGAAGTTAACACCCCAGGAAATTGAAATTGGGAAGTCGCTGGCAGGGGACCCGAAACGGAGTGTATCCTCCATTTGCAAGCATTTGGGTATTAGCCGCCCGACTTACTACCGATACATTGCTCCAGCCGTGAAAAGTGCATCTGTTCCGAAAGTTGCGCCTGTTCCAAAAACAACGCAGGTACGCTAGTGGCGAGTCGAAAATACAGCAGGTGTCAGGTGTTAGGGAAGAAATGATGATGTTACAAGGTTTTGTGCCCGCAAATTTGTCCTAACCCTTATGACTACCGCTATAAGGGCAAAGGTAGCAAGCTGCAACGAAGTGCTAGATAACGTCTGAAAGCTTTACTGTGCAAGGAGCCTAGAAAAATCCCCATGATTTAGCTAAGACTTACCAAGAAATGGTCATTTTCGGGCAAGTTTTGAAGTAGATAAGGCTTCAAATGCTGATTCGGTCGTAGATTTTGTAGGTAATTCAAGAATCATTTCAAGGACACTTGCTATTTTTCAATTTTTTTGATAAGATTTACCAAGATATGGTCATTTTCGGGAAAGTTTTGAAGTAGAAAAGGATTCAAATGCTGATTCGGTCGTAGATTTTGTAGCTAATTCAAGCATCATTTCCCGGCAAGTTGCTATTTTTCAAGTTTTTTGCTGGAGTCCTTATTCCTCAATTGTTCTAGTGATCGGATGGCACTTCGTTGCAGCTACGCTACCTTTACCCCAACAAAGCTGTTGAAGTGGATTGTCTGTTCAAACTCGTGGGGTGTCAAAGCCTGTTTGCAACCGCTGAACAGCGACGTTAGCTGGCTCCGCATCGAGTCCTTGCACTGGTTCTGCGAGGCAATGGATGAGTCCAAAAGCATCCAGGAGGCTGGGGTTGCGGCTGTGCTTCAAACCTTGTTGCGGTGTCCGAAAACACCCACAAGATTGGGGTTGGGACTGTAAACAGGGGCGATCAGTGCCAGGATGCCATTCTGTTGCGGCTCGAACTGGGGATTCGCGTAACTGTGGGGAGCCACGACGATCGCAATCGCGACACCGAAAGATAAGAGGGTACGTTTGAGAAGTTTAGCCGATCAAGTGGTCATAGGTTTATCCCCACAAGGCATTGAGAAGCATTCAAAGCTGATTGCAGAAAAGTTTTGATTTGCGTGGACTCTGCTGTGCCGTTCTGCAAGTGAGAAGCAGTTAATACTGCTCCAACCCAGTCTGTCGTGTGCCAGATGCCATCGCCTTCCAGTTGAGGCAGCTTGGCAGTGTCCGGATAGGGATAGGGACTGACATACCAATAGGGCTGATCGTAGCTTTTATCACCTGGTGAAAACCCAACGCCGATGCTGCGTGATTGCTTGTTTGCTGTTTCTGGCAGTGAGATTAGGGTAGCCATGTCAAAGTGATGGGGCCAGATGTGAATTGGTGAGGCTGCTGCTGTTGTTGCTCCAATTTCCTGGAGCAGTTTGTAGGTGTTGGCGTAGTCATCAGCCAATACCTGACGGGCTTTCATCTGATGCTGATCGAAGGGAGCACCGTGAGCAATGGCATGATCTGGAAAATCATCGGGTGGATAAGACAGAAACACGACCTTGTCTGCATCCGCCCCTCGTTGGGCAACCTCTCCCTTGAGCCAATTTAATCCCTCTGTCATGGTCTGCTGGTGCAGAGCCAATTCTGCCTGTTTCGTGCTGGTTTCATCCAAGATCAGAACTGTAAGGAGGACGGGATCGATCGCCACTTTGAATGGCTGATCTGCGGCAATAGTTGTTCCCACAAACAGTCGTGAATCTGGATTCCAGTTTAAACTGGTATGGCTATAGTCAGGCTGCGGCGCTGCCAAAGCTGCCCCTGCCGCGGCAATTAATTGAATTGCATAGTGCAGTTGTAATCTACCTTCTGTGAGGTTTTGTGCAATGAAGGAAGACATGATGGATCTCCTAATGAACAATCGTTTTTAAAGTAAAATGGAGATTAATAAGCTATAAACTATAGATTGATTCAACATCCAAGTTTTCACCGCCTACAATCCTTTGAAATAGGGGGATTGAGCAGTTTGTCGCAGTTCTCGAACTTCTCGTTGTAAAAAGAAGTTGAGGAAAGTCCGAATTCCGGTAATTGCTGCCAACTTCGCCACTGCATCCCACGAGGGGGAGACAGCAGTTCCGACAATATCAGCCGCTAACAGAAATTCCAGTGATAAGGCTAACGCCACTCCCAGTTCTAAACGGATTGTTTCTTGCAAGACATGATTTCGCCTCCAGAGACGGAAGATTTTCCGAAGTGCCAGAATGACCGAAATTGTAACTGTGAGAATTGCAATACCTTCTAAAAAGACTTTCAAAAACAGCGCAAATTCCTGGAAAACCTTTTCTGCCGAGAGCGTGAGTGGAGAGGTATGTTCTATATCAGCAACGAAGTTTAACGGAGCGATCCAACCTATGTGAATTGCCATACTAAGTGAAATCCATTCTATTGCATACGGCTGAGTAAATGATCTCCGACTCGGAGCGCATTAGCAATAATCGTCAGCGTTGGATTAACGGCTCCGCCCGACGGGAAAAAGCTGCCATCCACAACATACAAATTGTCAATCTCATGGGTGCGACAGTTGAGATCCAGAACCGAGGTGCTGGCATCCTCTCCGAAGCGACAGGTGCCGAGTTGATGCCCCACTCCATCTAGGGGCAATTTACCTGTGAAATAGGTCTTGGTGCCTTTGACAAAGTAGGAACAGTTGGGCAGAATGGCTTCACCACAGTCGATCGATCTGAGAATCTCAATCCATCGGTGTTCCAGTCGCGCATAGGGTTCTGAGTTATTCTCGGTGTAGTCCAGAATGATGTTGTCGCCATCTGCCAGAACCCGATTGTTGGGGTCAGGCAAATCTTCGGTCGTTAGCCACCAGTCTACTGAGTAAGTGGCTACTTGTTCGGGCGTGAGTGGCGCATACGCTGCTGCGTTCCCTTCCAGTCCTTCTTTGCTGACTTTACCCAGAGTTTGAATTTGTCCCATCGGATAGTCGTATCCATCCTCACCCCAGTAGAAATCATTGATCGATAATGTCTTCTGAAACAGAGTCGGATTGGGCTTTTTCGTCACACCGATAATGGAACCCAAAACATGTTTCATCAAGTTGCGCCCCACTAGATCAGACCGATTCGCTAAACCGTTGGGATGCCCATCATTGGTAGATTTCAGCAGCAAGATCGCCGAGTTGATCGCACCACAGGACACCACCACCAGACTGCCAGAGAACATGCGCAGATCGCCATCCACCTCCACTTCCACGGCTGTCACTTCTCGTCCAGAAGCACTGGTGTGCAGCCGCAACACCTTCGCTTCCGTCAGCAGCGTCACATTCTCCCGCCCCATCACCGGACGCACCGCACTGATTTCAGCATCCGACTTGGCTTGCACCAGACAGGGATAGCCATCGCAGGTATTACAGCGAATACAGCTACTGAGAAAGCGCTGTGCCTCGTTTAAGTGGATACCCATTGGGGTGTGATAGGGATGCAGTCCCTTTGTCGTGAGGGCATCGCTAATTTCCTGAATCCGGGGTTCATGGCTGACGGCAGGATAGGCATAGTCCTGACTGCGGAAGGGTTCAGTCGGGTCTTGTCCACTTTTCCCATGTACCTGATACAGGTTTTCTGCCTCAACGTAGTACGGCTCAAAATCTTTATACTTAAGTGCCCATTCAGGGGAAATACCGTCCTTATGTTCGTATTTCTCAAAGTCCTTTTCCCGTAACCGAAACAGAGCTGCGCCGTATACTTTGGTATTTCCGCCGACAAAATAACTCATGCCTGGATGCAGCTCACCGCCGTTCTTGTCGTACCACACTTCGGAGTTATGGTAGCGATCGCTGTTAAACACCGTTTTGGCATCCCAGTTTTGCTTTTCTCTGGGCAGGAATGGTCCGCGTTCCAGGATGAGAATGCGCTTACCGCTGGGAGCAAGCCGATGCAGCAAAGTTCCCCCGCCTGCTCCCGTGCCAATAATGATAACATCATAATGTTCAGACATAGTGTTCTCCTGTTTATTCTTATTCGCATTACAGATCGAGAACCACTTGATTTGTTTTGGGTGTAGAAATGCAAATCAGCACGGAACCATCGTCGATCGCCGCCACGGGTGTTTCCTGATACTCCACTTCACCTTCCAGAATGCGACACATACAGGTACCACAAATCCCCTGACGACAGCTATAGACAGGATTCAAATTGTTGGCTTCAGCAAATTCCAACAAGCTGCCATCATCCGATCGCCAGGTAGCCGTTTTACCCGATTCAGCAAACACCACTTCAGCCTGATCTCTTGCTCCATTTGCCTCAGCAGCGACGACCATGATCTTCGTTGAGATGCCTGCCATTGAGAACCCTTTTGTGAATGCCTCAAAGAACACTCGGTTCTCAGGCACTCCCGCCGCTTTCAGTCCTTCCATGAGCGATTGCATAAACGCAGGAGAACCACACAGGAAATACTCTGCGTCCTGTTGCACCAGCGATCGAATCAGATTGGTATCCACATAGCCCGTGCTGTGGTAGTGCCCCATATCCTCTGGCTGCGGACGGCTGTAAGCAAAATGAACTTGCAAGTTAGGATTCTGTTGAGCCACAGCCGCCACCTCGTCCCGAAAGGCATGAAATTGCCCCTCTCTCGCCCCATGCACAAACCAGATCGATCGCTGCGAGTTCAGCAGAGTTGCTGCTTTGGTCATGCTGATCATCGGGGTAATACCCACCCCGTTACTGATCAATACCGCAGGCAGTGATTTCTGAGGATCTAGAACAAACTTACCGCTGGGTGGCTTGGCTGGAATGATTGAGCCAACCTGAACGCGATCGTGCATAAAGTTAGAGGCAATCCCTGGCATAAAACCTGTGCCCGCAGGTGGGGGTTCCCGTTTGATGGAGAGACGATAGTAGTCACAGGGTTCAGCGTAGTCTGAGAGCGAATAGGTGCGGATCACGGGTCTGGGTTGTTCGGGAATATCCAGCTTAATCGTCAGGAATTGACCGGGTTGAAAATTGGGAATGTCTTCCCCATCTTCAGGCTGCAAGTAGAAGGAGGTAATTTCTTCGCTCTCTTTTACCTTACGCACCACCACAAAGTTACGCCAGTCTTTCCAGGTTGGGGAATTGGGTAGTAGAGCTTGCTTTACGGGTTGGGCAAGCTGTCCGGCTCTTGCAGGATAAAGTAGCCCCAAAACCGCACCACACCCCGTTCCAGCCAGCGCTGTGTATAAGGCGGTTCGATACGCAGCATTCTCTTTCGCCTGAGTGATACCCAATGCAATCGCCCCAGCCATTGTGACGGCTGAACCAACGGTGACAGCGGCTGTCAAGCTTCTGACCAATGGATTTTGAATTCTGCCCAGACTTTCCAGCATCGTTTACTCCTATCTTGGGGAATCAATGCGACAACGAACGGCTATCAATTTGCTACAAATTTTTGCTACAGATTTTTTCTAAGCATGGGGCAGCTGATCACTTAACTCTTGGTGCTGATTGCGGCGGGATTGCGATCGATAGCCACAATGAAAAATACAGCGTTTATGATTGTGATGATGCAGTTTGGCGCAATGCACTGCCCCTCTCAGGCGCAGATACACTTCAGCCGCCATCAGCATTCCCAATAGAGGAGCCGTAAAATAGATCCAGATTGCTGTCCAGTTCTCAGCCGGAATGGCAGAGGCTAGCGTGCGAGCCGGATTCATGCTCATCCCCGATAAGGGCGCTTCTAAGGTGATGTACATTGCCACCAGAACACCCGCGAATATCCCCGTGAACCGCGATAGGTTTGCAGTGTTAGAGACGATGAGAATGGTGATCATCACGCCGAAAGAAATGATCAGTTCAGCCAGGAACGCTACAATCACTCCCCTGCTACCGGGAACTGTCACCACATAATTCACACTAGGATGAACGATCGCCTCTCGCAAAATCCTCGCTGACAGCAATATCCCCAACCAACCACCCATGAACTGAGCCATGATATAGCAGAGTGCATCTGACAACCTGACCTTTCCCAGTCGAAAGAACGTCAGCGTCACCACAGGATTGAGATGAGCACCAGACTGTTTTCCCCAGGGCGAATAAATTATGGCGATCGCCGTCAATCCCATTGCTACCCCGATTATGAATCGTCGCAGGACTGGAGCAGAGATAGCTTGTTGAATCGGTGAATCAGGATGCTCTAATAGCGCAGTTACAACAGCGGCGGAGAGCATGAAGATACCCAAACCCACTGCTTCCATCAAATATTCGGGATAATGGCGACGCAGAGAATTCATTATCATAAACATTTGCATACAGAAAAAATAAAGCTGAGTTGACATCACCACGACTACCGATTACCGATTAGCGTTCTGAACCCAGCGATTCTACAACCTCGTGCATTCCTCCCATCCGTTCAATCAAATGATCACCGATCCGCAGGGCATTGGCGATAATGGTCAGGGTAGGGTTTACGGCAGCACTGGAGCGGAAGAAACTGCCATCCACGACATAGAGATTATCCACATCATGGGTGCGACAGTTTAAATCAAGAACAGAGGTTTTGGGATCATCTCCAAAGCGACAGGTGCCGCACTGATGAGCAACGCCTTGCAAAGGCAACTTTTTCCGAAAGTAGAAAGCAGCGGGAATGATTTTCTCGCCACAGCCAATAGCTTTGAGGACTCCAATCCAGCGATTTAGCAAGCGATCGTAGGCTTCAGTATTGTTCTCGGCGTAATGGAGTTGAATTGCATCACCCCGTAAAGTAATCCGATTATTGGGATCGGGCAGGTCTTCCGCTGTCAGCCACCAATCGACCGAGTGAGTCGCGATCGTCTCAAACGCATGCTGTTCTCGAAACGACAGTCCCAACAAGGAGGGAGACTCTTGAGCAATCATGTCGGCATTCACTTTCCCCAACAGTTGCACATGACCCATTGGATAGTCAAACTCTTCATCTCCCCAGTAAAAGTCATTAACCGCTAATGTTTTCTGAAATGAGGTCAAATTCAGTTTAGTAGTGACTCCAATGATGGCACCATTTTGATGCTTCATTAAGTTTCGTCCAACCTGGTCTGAACGATTGGCTAATCCGTTGGGATGCTGATCGTTTGCTGATTTCAATAGCAGAGCTGCCGAGTTAATTGCACCACAGGCAACGACAACGATGTCACCAGAAAACAAATGAGTCTCTCCATTGAACTCAGTTTCTACGGCTGTCACTTCTCGCCCCGCAGAGCTGGTGTGCAACCGTTTGACCTTTGCCTCGGTCAGCAATGTGACATTGTTGTACTGCTCTGCTGGACGCACACAATTAACATCTGCATCTGCTTTCGCATCCACCAAACAGGGAAACCCATCACAGGTATTGCAGCGAATGCAAGCACTCAAACGGCGGTTTACTTCGTTTAGCTTAATGGCTAATGGCAGGTAAAACGGATGTAAACCACGATGTTGCAATGACTCATGAATTTCCTGAATCCGGGGTTCATGACTAATGGCAGGATAGGAGTAAGGTTCGCTAGCAATGGGTTCCGTGGGATCCATGCCACGCTTACCATGCACTTCATAGAGCCGTTCTGCCTGGGTGTAATAAGGCTCAAAATCCTGGTATTTGAGTTGCCATTCAGGAGAAATGCCGCCTTTGTGGATGACCTGATTAAAATCCCGTTCTCGCCAGCGGAAGAGGGCACCCCCATAGACTTTGGTGTTGCCACCTACAAAATAACCGACACCGGGGTGAATGGGCTGCCCGTTGTTGCCGTACCAAACTTCTTGGGTGTGGTAACGGTCTTTCTGCACCACTTGCACTGTGTCCCAGTTGGCTTTCTCTCTGGGCAGAAAGAGTCCACGCTCCAGAATCAGAATCTTTTTGCCAGTGGGAGCGAGCCGATAGGCGAGGGTGCCGCCACCTGCACCCGTGCCAATGATGATGATGTCATAATGCTGATTTGTAGACATTTCTATTGGTTCCTTCTTGAAGAGTAACAGGAATGTAGAGGGGGATATCAGCCATGATTACTGCTCCTGATAATTCCAGAGCAATCCACCATCGACAAAGAAAGTGGTGCCAGTAACATAATCTGCATCCGATGAAGCCAGAAATGCCACCAGAGAAGCCACATCTCCGGGTTGACCTAAACGCCCCAACGGAATGTTCTTGAGCAGTGCCCCCAATTTCTCTGGATCGTTCAATAGCTTGGTGTTAATTGGGGTTTCAATCGCCCCCGGAGCCACATTATTGATGGTAATTCCCAATGCTCCTAGCTCGATCGCCAGGTTACGCGTCAGCATCTTCATGCCACCCTTACTGGCACAGTACGCGGTGAAATTGGGGAAAGGTAATTCTTCATGCACAGAACTGATGTTGATGATCTTTCCTGGGCGCTGTGTCGCAATCAAATGCTGTACAAACGCCTGAGTAGCGAAGAACACTCCTTTTAAGTTCACGTTCATCACTGCATCATAATCAGCTTCCGTAACATCCCAAAACGCAGCGTGTTTTTCAATCCCCGCATTGTTCACCAGAATGTCCAGCTTGCCAAAATGCTCGATGCTCTCGGCAATCAGTCGGCGAATCTCACTAACGCTGCCTAAATCGGCTTTAATAGTATGACCCTGAGTTGCGGGACACTGTGCCATATAGCATTTGCCGCCGATTGCCTCTACTTTGGACAGGGTTTCTTCTGCTCCTTCGGGATGGGAGCGATAGTTGATCACCACGTTTGCGCCCTCTTGAGCCAGACGCAACACCACACCCTGCCCAATACCCTGACTGCTGCCTGTCACCAAAGCTACTTTTCCTGCCAGCTTCATAGGAATTCTCCATTTCTGGACGGTGCCCTTCACAATGCGCTGCTTGCCTGAGAACAGCCTGAATGGACTCTAACGAATTCCTGAGACCAGTGAAAAGTTTATCTATGTTTATAAATCAATGCAAAACTTGTATTTCACTCTTTGGTTCGTTAAGTCTTGTTTGTAGATAGTTCTTGCTCATGGAATTCTCATGATTCTTTCAGAACGTTATAGGACTTAGAACTCATACTCCAAGCATAGTTCGTTTCTATTTAAACTGTGATCGTTAGAGGAGAGCTTTTAATCATGCAATCTTTCACGACAGAGGAAAAACGGCTGGAAGCAACCCGTGCTCGTCAGGCTCACTGGCGGAAATGGGGACCTTATCTCAGCGATCGGCAGTGGGGCACCGTCCGGGAAGACTACAGTCCTGATGGCACAGCGTGGGATTACTTTTCCCACGATCAGGCTCGCTCCCGCGCCTACCGTTGGGGGGAAGATGGCATTGCTGGCATTTCTGATAACCATCAGCAGTTGTGCTTTGCGGTAGCGCTGTGGAATGGCGCAGATCCAATTTTGAAAGAACGTTTTTTTGGCTTAACGGGAAACCAGGGGAATCATGGCGAGGATGTCAAAGAATACTATTTCTACCTCGACAGTACGCCCACCCACTCCTACATGAAGATGCTTTACAAGTATCCTCATGCTGAGTTTCCTTATGCTCAGTTGGTGGAGGAAAATCAACGGCGCGATCGACGTGCCCCTGAGTTTGAGTTGAAAGATACAGGGGTATTTAATGATAATCGCTATTTTGATGTGCTCATTGAATACGCCAAGGCAACACCAGACGATAGCCTGATCAAAATCAGCGTGACCAACTGTGGCTCTGAAGCCAAAGTAATTCATTTGCTGCCAACGCTCTGGTTCCGAAATACCTGGTCTTGGGATGATTCCGCAAAGCCTGTTCTTAAAGCAGTTGATTCTGACGCACCCATCGGCATTGTAGAAGCTGTTCATGCTCGATTAGGAAGATTCCAGCTATACTGCAATGCCCCAGCGGGAACGGTGCAAGCACCTGCTTTACTGTTTACAGAGAACGAGACGAACTACCAAAGACTATTCAATGTGGAGAATTCTTCTCCCTACGTTAAGGACGGTATCAACAACTATATTGTGAATGGTCAGGTTGATGCAGTTAATCCAGAACAAGTCGGCACAAAAGCAGCGGCTCACTATACGCTCGATATCAATGCAGGAGAAACTCAAACAATCCAGTTGCGTCTGTGCCCGGAAACCTCTGAGAATGGTTCTGTTCAATATCTATTTGGAGACGTGTTCGACACGATATTCCACCAGCGACAGCAGGAAGCAGATGAGTTTTACCAACGGATTACACCAGGCTGCTTATGTAATGATCGTCGCAATGTTCAGCGGCAAGCTTTTGCGGGGATGTTGTGGAACAAGCAATATTTTTACTACGTAGTAGCCGACTGGCTCAAGGGTGATCCGGACTGTCCTATGCCACCTCTCCAACGCAAGAAGGGCAGAAACCATCAATGGATTCATCTGCACAACGAAGACATTCTCTCCATGTGCGACAAGTGGGAATATCCCTGGTTCGCTGCCTGGGATTTAGCGTTTCATACGATTCCCCTGGCAATGATTGACCCGGACTTTGCCAAGCGCCAACTCGACTTGATGACGCGGGAATGGTATATGCACCCGAATGGACAGATTCCGGCTTACGAGTGGGCGTTTAGCGATGTCAATCCTCCCGTTCATGCCTGGGCGACCTGGCGGGTTTACAAGATTGAACAGAAAATGTACGGCAGGAGTGATCGACACTTTCTGGAGCGAGTCTTTCAAAAACTACTGCTCAACTTTACCTGGTGGGTGAATCGCAAAGACCGCACGGGACACAATATCTTTGAGGGTGGCTTTCTGGGCATGGATAATGTGGGTGTGTTCGATCGCAGCGCTGAACTGCCCACTGGCGGTTATCTGGAGCAATCGGATGGCACCAGTTGGATGGGCATGTATTGCTTGAATTTGCTCACCATTGCCCTGGAGCTAGCCAAAGAGAACCCAGTGTACGAAGACATTGCCACCAAATTCTTTGAGCATTTTCTTTACATTGCCGATGCCATGAACAAAATTGGTGAGGCAGAAACATCATTGTGGGATGACGATGATGGCTTCTACTACGATGTGCTGCATTTACCGAATGATCAGCAAGTGCGGTTGAAGGTGCGATCGATGGTCGGATTGATTCCCCTATTTGCCGTAGAAACGCTGGAGCCGGAAATTTTGGAGCGTTTGCCGGGATTCAAGAAGCGGGTGGAATGGTTCATCCAACATCGTCCTGACCTGCGAGACAATGTGTCCTGTATGGAGAAGCAGGGTGTGGGAGCCAGACGATTGCTAGCCATTGCCTATCGGGAGAAGCTACGCCGCATCCTGGAGAAACTGCTGGATGAGAATGAGTTCTTGAGTGGCTATGGCATTCGATCGGTGTCCAAATACCACGCAGAGCATCCTTACCGTTTCGATGTGAATGGGAATGAATATCGGGTTGATTACGAGCCAGCGGAATCTAGCACCGGGTTATTTGGCGGCAACTCCAACTGGCGCGGCCCGATTTGGATGCCCGTCAACTATCTGCTGATTGAGTCATTGCAAAAGTTTCACTACTATTTGGGGGATGAGTTTAAGGTGGAATGCCCCACCGGGTCGGGCAACTGGATGACGTTGTGGCAGGTTGCGAGTGAACTTTCCCAACGTCTGATTCGGATTTTTCTCACTGACGCATCCGGTCATCGACCAGTTTACGGGGGAACGACAGAATTTCAAACCGATCCGCACTGGCGTGACCTGATCTTGTTCTACGAGTATTTTCATGGGGATAACGGCGCGGGCATTGGAGCCAGTCACCAGACGGGTTGGACTGGATTGGTGGCGAAGTTGATTCAACAGTGGGGAAATTATGAAGGACAGGACAAAGCACCTGATCTGCATCCAGAGGAAGCTTTAGAAACGAATCAGTCAGTTTCCGTTGTCTAACTTGAACTTGAACAGGATACGGGTCAGAGGACCATTCGTGTAATTTGGTATCACGACTGGCTTGGAAGGCTTTCTAGGAGGGAGCTTCAGGGCACAGTAATTTTGTTCTACTTAGAGCTTTGGTATGACCGGGCTATCGTAATTTAAGGGCTTGGAACGACGGTTGAGGTCAAGGTCATAGATCCCAAAGCGGTTGACGTGCTGAGTCCAGTAGGGGTAAAGGTAGCATAGCTGCAACGAAGTGCCACGTAAAGTCTGAAAGCTTTACTGTGCAAGGAGCCTAGAAAAATCCCCATAATTTAGCTAAAACCTACCAAGAAATGGTCATTTTCGGGCAAGTTTTGAAGTGAAAAAGGCTTCAACTGCTGATTCTGTTGTAGATTTTGCAGGTAATTCAAGCATCATTTTCGGGCATGTTGCTATTTTTCAAGTTTTTTGCTGGAGTCATTATTCCTCAATTGTTCTAGTGATCGGATGGCACTTCGTTGCAGCTACGCTCCTTTACCCCTATTAGTCTTTATCTCTGCCGGCGATCGCTCTGCCCTTCTGCACTCCCCGCAGGAGGGCGACGGCAGCATCAGGGTTTCAACACCTAAATGAGTGGGAAATGCCCTGCTGTACTACCGTTTTGTCAGGTATACGGTGTCCAACTTTAGTCCAGCGGTGTACTAGAGATCGCCCAGTCCCTTGCGTCATCTCTTTGCCTGACCTGAACGGCACCTTCAGCGGTACTAGGTCCAGGTTTGATCCGCTCTGTGACCTGGATCGCCCTCCTTCGTGATGGTTGCCTCTATTTCATCATCCCTGTATCAACCTTTTACCAAAGAATTATCACAAGTTTTTGGTGAATCCTATCACCGGGCAGCTTGGGCAGTTCCGGCATGATTAATTCTGTAAGCCCCAACACAGGAAATCAAACCCATGCAACTCACCTTCCTCGGCAATCGTTACCAACGCTCTGAAGTCACGGCTGAAGTTCTCCCCACTGGACACGCAGGCAGGTACCGTGGCACTCGCTACACCCTGACCCACACCACTGCCCAACCCACTCAAGAGGTTCATCTGCGCTATCGCGGAGTCCAGTACGCTCGCTAACCTATCCGTCTCAATCTCCTAATTCCTCTCTCCTACCCATCCCCTTGCCATCGCAGGGGGTGATTTTTGTTTGGGACTGGCAGCCAACCCATCTCCTCACGTTAGCGGTGGAAAAACAGGCAGATTGAAGAGGGGCAATCGCCTAGACATCTGCCTTTATGAAAGGGCAGATGGGGTCGAACTTGTGCGAACCAAAGGAATTTTAAATGAGGTAATTTCTCGTGATGCCTTAACAACAACACTGATTGCACCTTAACCCTATCAAATCACTGGTTATGTAATCAAAAATTATCAAATGAAATATTAATCCAGTGGTTCTTCTCCATCAAAGACCTTGGCTTGTGTAAGTATCAAAGTTGCCTTTACCCTTCCAAAGCAGCAGCCCGCCTTCCTCTTTTCCAAGCATCAGCATGTTTGTTGATGAGGATTGATGACACCTAAATAATTCCTGTATAAACTTATACTAATTTTTTGCATACTTAAGTATAAAAGAGCTGTCCTACACGTCTAAGAACTGATAGGACAAGAGATTTCAAATAGATCTCTGTAAATGTTGTTCTACAAACGTTACAGAGATTGGAATAATTTAGCTAAATTTGACTGCCGACGATACCAAAACGGGATTTGCTATAGTACTAATGTACGTTTTCATACTCGTGTCATGCCTCCTCTGAGTCCCCCCACAACCCTTGCCGATGCTATTTTGTTATACATCGAGTCTAAGGGAAATTCCCTATCGCGTAAATCAATTAGAAATTTGCGGACATCTCTAAAAAAATCTGTCTTGCCTGGTTTTGGTTTTAGTGATAAGGCATTGGAGAAGTTAGATAAGTGTTTTGCCAAACTAACCGTGCGACAGTTTGTCGTTAACTGGCGGTTATACTTCGATGCTTTCTACCAGGGCGCGTTATCAGAAGGCAAGAATGAAGATACTTTACGGAATTACCGGAGTTGTTTGAACCGATTCCACCTATGGATGCAATCAGAACGTTGGTATCAAGAAGTTGTCCAGATTACTGAAATCCCTGATCGAGCACCTTGGATGAGATCAGTTGCGAGTTTGCAAGCAGCCCATCGTGGAAGACGAAGATTAGGAGAATATCCTTATGCATTGCAGGAAGCAGAGTTAACTCCAAGATTGGTAGAACAGTTAGAGTCTTTGAAAAGTTTCTTAACTGCTGAGTATATGCCTGCTCGTCGAGGGGAACCAGCAATTAGAGCGCGATCCTGGGATGTCCGTAAACAGCACATTATGTATTTTCTAGGTTGGCTCCACCACGATATTTCAATGACATTTAAGTGGCGGTCCTGTCCTCTTCATGGCTCTCAAAAGAAGCTAGACGAGCTGGATATCACTTGTATGGCAGACAGGGATATGGTCGTATGATGAACGTTTTTGACTCGCTCAATGCCACGAAACCCCATCCCATTGACATACATTTTGAGACACTCGCGCTTAAATTCATCAGAATAACCAGAGGGTGGATCATAGGTTTCGATAAATTGCCGCCGACAGGTTTTGCAGAGGTAATTTTGTTTACCTCTTTGCTTGCCGTTCTTACTGATGTCAGTTGAGCCACATTCGGGACATTGCATCGGTTTCACCCTGATTTCATATTCCCATTATGCAACGCCGCTGGTGAATACTTGAGTAGGGAGAACATAAGTGTGAAGCGTCGTCATTTTATTCAACTTGGCGGTCTATCAACTATTGGGGTGGGAGTTCCCCTCGTGTTTGAAAGTTTTGGAAGCGGAACATTGCAGACTGTTGCTATGGAACGCGAGACAATTGTTATTTGGCTTACCAGAATAAGTGGTGGGCGTGGTCACTTTGGAATCGATCTCATCCTCCAGAATGGTACAAACCCCTGTAAGGGAAGATCCGACAAGGTTTGCAGTGATCAGACTTACTACCGAAGCCTAAAATTTGGTACGCCTGAGAATGATGCTGAGTATCAGCATGGTGTATGGATACCTAATAAGGAGCAGAACGGTATCCAACATAATTTTGCCAGGAAACTTGCCTCAGCCTGGATCGAGATTTATACCTACAACAAGGTTGAGCGCATCATAAACGGCAAAAGTCAGCAATGGCCTGAGTTTATGTCCGCCAAGACACACGTCAATTCCTTCAACCACATTGCAGACGGAAGGCACTACTCCAGTCATATCGGTGAGGTAAGCCTGCCACGAGTGAACTATGTAGCTGGACAGGAGAACTTTGGTTTGCTGAATGGCTACTTTAAGAAGAATGGGAAACCGACATCTGATCGCGTAGACGTGAACTTTTTTCAAGAGGGGGCGGCAGTCTACAAAACTTCAACGGGCTGGCCAATTTACGGTTTCTCCTCAACTGGCAACAAAGGGGGTTACTACTCTTCTGGTCCTATCATTCCAGCGCGGTATAAGGTGTCTATGACACACTGGCCAGTCCCGAACAATAAAGCCCTTTCGCGTCAAAAGATTCTCTACTTAGACATTCTTCGCCCCTTTGAACGGGTAGATTTCGATGTTGTAACAGATTGGAAGTAGAGCACAGAAATGCTTGATGAGGCATTGTATTGGAATAGACATTATCGGTAATAAACTGCTAATTCAGAATGGACGATAAAGCTGTAGGAATTGACGATTTTACTCAGGAAGTAATTTCTTTTCTTATTTCTGATTAAGTCTATATAGTATCTCTGGAGCCTCATTGAGTGAGTTCAACGTTTCTTGGTTGAGTAATTCAAAATGCTTTGGATGGAAGTGGAAGTGATCCAGGACAGTTAATTGAATTTCTGCTTGTTCATAGCTCAACTTGGGATTGTTTGGAATTAACGCGATCGCTTGCAGTAGTTTCTGCTTTCCCAACTCCTTCAGTAACTCATATAGCTCTTCTTGAGGAGTTGTATGAGTGGAAGTTTCCTGTTGAGGTTTGTAGTGCTGCCGTAGGACAGCTAGCTGGAATAATGTCAATTTGAGTCTGGGTAGGGTTATAGTCACTGTATTTCCTCTAAGTGAATATTCCTGGTAGGCGGACTCTCTACCAGGAACATAGAATTTGTAATGGACAGCATTCAGACTTGTTGTTCACGGGCAGATTGATCTTGTCCAGCGCGAATCATGGTTGAAACTTTGGGGTGATTAAACGGCATCATGAGCAATTTCAGCGCCCCGAACAATTCACCGTAAGCCCCACTCAACTCATCTGCAATCATCTGGTATTGCGGACAATTTCGGTTGATGCTGGTACTGCTTGCCTCTTGGAATGCAGCAAACGATGTTTCAACCGCGTTCAATAATTGTTGGTAGTAGCTGAATGCTTGTGCCATTTCCCGTTGGGCATCCGACATTTTGTTCAATGCGTGTTGGTTCAAATTCGGTTCCATTGATTTACCCTTTCTTCGTTGAGGTCTAGACAATACGCGAGTTCGCAATGGGTCTCGGTCAGGAACTTCGCGGTGATGGGGATGAATATGCAGGCTTGACTTACCTGCGGCAACTTTCATGCCGACGATCGAGATCGTCAGCCAGATAAAAAATTTCATGCAGACAAATCCAGTCAGTGATAGGGGAAGAGCCAACAACGGCTCTCCAAGGGCTACTCTTCTGATTTGAGAGCGTCTTCTGGCGTAACGGCTGCTGTGGGTTCTTGCCGGAGCACTTGCAAATAGACTGTGGTTGCGATCGCCCGATGGTCTCGGTGATCTGCCAAGTCAGCGATTTTGCCTTTTACGGTTTCCAGGCAAAACCGGAATAAGTCAGTGTGATCACACACCGCCGCCGATAGCTGACATTTCTGGTCATCTGACCAAAGCGGTGGTGCATCGGGTCGCTGTGGAATAACGGGGGGTGTCGTTGAAGCACTCGCAGTGAGTGGAGAAGTGTTTTGAG
>NZ_JBXBCF010000029.1:0-3416 GCF_056784235.1 Kovacikia sp. CALU 1929 | reverse complement strand
ATCTCTCGATGTTTGTATCCTTTGAGAAACATCTGGATGGCAACAGCACGCTTGAGTTCACGGGCATCCGGGTTAGAGGCAATAAAGTCATTCAGTTCATCTAGCATAGAACCATTCCGAGTCGTGCTTAAGTCCTCTCTATATTCTCACAACTGACTTGGGATTGCTATATACGTGAACAACTTGATTTCCTTAAGGCTGCTGTTTCTAGAGATAACCTCAGCTACCTAACGATCCTGTTGAGCGGTCACAGGTAAACCAGCACCACAACCCCAGGTGTGTAGTAATCCTCTCCAACAAGGTTGTTAGCCCTTTTAATCATAGGTTCTGGAAAGAATGCGATGGACTCACTATAATTTACCGTATGCCCGTAAAAGACGCGCTGTATCCTGTCCATCAATTATGCAATATTGTGCCATCTTGCCTTGCAATTGATTTTCATTTACTTTTCCTTCGATATCTTTCACAACATAGTCAGATATTGAACCTACAAATTGGATAATAAAAAGTTGAGCAGGTGAATCTAGAAGCCTTACAATCTGATCACCATTTTTGCCACAATCTTTAATTTCGAGTACCTTCTTCCTAAGCCCATTTCCCTTTAGAAGGAATGCAGATGCCACCCTATTGCCTTTAAGAAGAACATTTGATGTATATAAATCATTTATTTCTCCACCCCAATCCTTTTTATGAAATGGAACATCAAGAATCTCTTCTAAACCGATTTGTATAAACTCCTCTGACTGATCCAAAAAACCATTAATAAGTAAATCTGACACTTCTTCTAGTCTAATTTCTTGAATCTTGCTAAAACTATCGATCTCATCAATATAAATTCTTAGTATTCTTAGATCATCATATCGGCTTAGATTACTTTCAACTACTTTATCAAGTATGTTAATTTTATGCTGTAGCAGGCTTCTAAGACCATGGTGAGCTGAGATTGACGAGAGAACAGCAACATCTGGATTCATTAAGTGAATAAATGTTTGCAATTCGAAGTTAGTAGGAAACACAGAGTTGATAAATTCTATTGCACATGCAGTCCATTGATCCACAAGATTGCACTGTTTCCGATCATCTTCGAATGTAAATGTTCCCTGCCATGTTTTGTTTGCAAACTCTGCTTGGATCTGCTCAAGGAGACTATAGCCAGCATTCATTAAATCTAGCAGTTCACACTTAACCTTAGTTTTAGCTTTTTTTAATCGCATATCAGAAATAATTTTGTCTGCAAAATTGTCTGGCTAACGTTCGGGTTGAGCGGCTGCAAGCTACCTTTAGAGCACAACCAAGATCTCTCAACAGTCCGCTCCAGCCGGGTTGTTAGCCCTCGCCTACATCATAGAAATCCTCGCTTTTTCAGCTTAGCTATAGCATCTTCAGCAGCTTGTTTTTCTGCATCCTTCTTGCTACGACCTTTACCTTCACCGTAGAGTTTATCATCCACATAAACCTTAGAAAAAAACTCTGGAGCATGATCTGCGCCACCTAATTTTTCTGTGACATACTTCGGAGGAGCCTTTGCCCCATTTGCCTGCGCGAGTTCCTGAAACTTATTTTTTGAGTCTATATTTGAACGAACTACCATAACTCCTTCAGGCACAGAGTCAAATAGTTGTTCCACTAAAGGGCGTAGTGCCTCAATGTTTCGCTTGTTATCCAAATAGTAAGCCCCAATGACGGCCTCAAAAGTGCTGCTAAGAAGATTTGGATTTTGATAACCACCTTCACGGATTGCACCCTGCCCTAGTCGCATCCTGAAATCTAATCCAACTTCAATAGCAAATCTAGCGAGTTGTTTTTCGTCTACAAGCGCTGCTCGTCGTCTTGTCATTTTATCTTCTCCCATTTCAGGATGAACCTGATACAGGTATTCGCCACTGATGAAATTGAGAATTGCATCACCAAGAAACTCCAGGCGCTCGTTATCTCCACCTTCCCCAGGATTTTCATTGATATATGAGCGGTGAGTTAGAGATTGGCGTAGAAGCTTCTCATCATTAAACATCAAGAGTTTGTGCATTTTTCCTTCACTCGTTAACTGAAAACTGATTTAGGCACGAACGAACGTTGAGGCGGATAGAGGCTGTTCCCGCGAGAGTTATTGCATGGGAAACAAGCAAGCCGTAGATTTTCTAGGGAGTTTGAACCACCGTGACTTTTGGGTTTTAGATGGTCTAGGGTCAATTCTTCTGCGGGCAGGCAACACTCGCACCACCAACAACGCGAACCATAGTCACTGATGAGTTGAGCCTTTTTAGCTCGTTTTTGCTTGGGAGTCATGTCGGATTTCCTTTGCTACAGGTTTAGTAGCATCGGAATATCAAGGATAAGCAGTAAAATTCCCTCCTGAGTGGGGATTTACTAACTTGTCACCTGCTGGTAAACGTCTCAAGCTCACTATCTCCAAGCCTCACACCAGCGCATACCTAATATGCTGAACCAGCGTTCACCTGAAATGAAATCCCTCATCTGAGATAAACGCTAGACCAGAATACTGGGTATGCATTGATCTGAGGATCAGAGATAGTGCCCATGAGACGAAAATCTAGGTATTGATATTCGTCTGCCTGATTAAATCGAAACACAGCCAACCCTCATTGTCAAGATCGAAAACGCAAGATAACTTCAATCTCATTCCTGTCAATATTTTTCACTTACGTCCTCACAGATAACTCAGAGGGCTAACTACTAATAGACTGAAACTTTCCGCCTAAGATCCCATAGTGGGTGAATAGGCAGAATGATTCGGCATAACATCCTAAATTTACTACTTATGCATATTATTTCCGCATAGTACGCCATTTAAGCTGAATAGCCAGAATCTTTCCGCATATTTTCAGATTTTTTTCTCGTTACCAAGCTCCAACTTGGTAACCAGGGAAAATCAAGCTGGAGCTTAGTGTAAGAGCTGTAGGGTGCTGTTAGGTATCGCCGTAACCACCGCTAACCCGTGCCTGTGGGTTGTCGAGTTGTTTCCAAATCGCCCTCATGTGGGTAGAGTGGCAACTGAATCATCTAAAGTGAAAGGTGAATCAATTGCCACTGCAAAGCTATAATTTGATTAAGTTTAGATACTTTCAACGTATGAACTACCGAAATTACATCACGATCGAACCCAATAAACGTGGTGGCAAGCCTTGCGTCCGTGCCTTGCGAATTACGGTTTATGAAGTGCTTGAGTACCTAGCTTCCGAGATGACCGAAGCAGAAATCCTCGACGATTTTCCTGATCTGACGCGAGAAGATTTAAAAGCCTGCATTGCTTATGCTGCTGACCGTGAACGGCGATTTATAGCCGCTCCATTATCCCCATGAAATTACTTTTTGATGAAAACTTGTCGCCCAAGTTACCGAATCGTTTAAGTAATAGACTTGTTGCGGAATAAGAATTTTTAAGGGAAATTCTTCCC
>NZ_JBXBCF010000028.1:0-2516 GCF_056784235.1 Kovacikia sp. CALU 1929 | reverse complement strand
TGGTTCGTATCGGCTTTAAGCAGAATCCGGGCATGGTTCATTTTGTAAGCAGCAACTTTGCCTGTTGTTGTCAGCCCCTCCAACTCTTCTCGTTCTTCAGCACTCAGAGAGACGATGTATTTCTTTTTTGCCATGAATCTCAAGTAAACGCGATGGCTTAAATTATCATCGAATTACCCCTCAAATCAAAGCTGACAGACTACTAGACTGATTCCTTATTTCTGGTTGAGTCTAATGTTTAAGTACTCTTTTGTCCGGGAATTCTAGAGCAATCGAGGTAGGTTACTAACATGCTTCAAGTTTTTCACGTTTATCGAGTGTTAAGCTCTGCCAATGGTCAAGCACTGATTGAAGAAATCAACGTAAGTTTGGGGAAAGGAGTCAGGGAGATTATCATCAACTGCCGGGGGGTTTCCTTCATGGACAGTATGGGACTTAACTGCTTGGTGCGGATTAAGCACCGTGTGTCTGAAGCTGGGGGACAACTAGCGTTGTGTTCGTTGTGTGGACAAGCAAAAATGATTCTAGAATTGGCTAATCTCGATGAGATATTTGAGTGCTACGACAGCCTCGATTCATTCTGCAACGAATCATCCTGCCAGATGCCACCAAAAGCTGAACAGGCTTCTTTGAGATAGGGCTGAGGTGAATCGGTGATCGCTTTAAACTCACTGTTCTATAGCAATGTGAGCCAATCGCTATGTAGCTTACCCGCGCCTATTATTAAACTAACTGAGGTATATTTTATGAATTCTGACTTTGAATCTTCTTCAAAATAATGGGTGATGTTGGCGACTGTGGGTGGAATGGTTACCGCATTATTCGCGATCGCTAGCCTAGAGCTTCTTTCTCAGAAGTTGAGTCGAATCCCAACGAACGCAACTGCTAGAGTGGATGCTGTTCAAAAACCAAAGAACTTGCCTGACTCAGAACCTATGCTTGATTCAGCAGCGATCGCCAAATTGGATGCCGAATCAATGAGTATTCCTGGGCAACCCCTACAAAAAGGACTATTAACGCCAGCGGAACTTGCAATGGCACGACAAGCGTGGCAATATTTTCAGCGTAACTGGAACCAAAAACTGGACTGGTTAATTCAGCCGATGGTTTTGTGTCAGTAACTTTACGGGATCAGGCAGCAGCGATCGCGGCATTAGTTAGTGCAAAAGAACTCAAGCTTATTTCTGATGCAGAGTTTAGCGCCAAAATGAGTTTGACCTGATTGGCGGTATGTCTAGCAGCCGCATTACCGAAGATATGAATACGGCAATGCGGCTGCACTCATCCGGGTGGAAATCTGTATATCACAATGAACTGCTGGCAGAAGGATTGGCTCCCGACGATCTCAGTCCAACCCTAAAACAGCGGTTGCGTTGGGCACAGGGAACAGCTCAGGTCTTGCAGCAGGAAAATCCTTTAACAAAACCAGGACTCAGTTTCTGGCAGCGACTACAGTATTTCCAGACAATGTATAGCTACTTTTCTGGATTCGCAACGGCTATTTTTATTGCCTGTCCGATCATTTTCTTTTTCACTGGGGTGATTCCAGTCAAAGCCTACGGATCTGATTTTGCGCTTCACTTTTTTCCTGCATTCATGCTCAATCGGATTACCTTCGCGGTTGCTGCTTGGGGTATTCCGGCAGGAGAAATCTGGCGTTCAGAACAATATGCGTCGTCCTTTTTCCTCTCTATATTCAAGCGATATGGAGTGTTTTTACCAAACGCCCCATTAACTTTCAAGTCACACCAAAGCAACGACAATCAGGGATCTACCTTAATCTAGTGGCTCCTTAAATCGTAGTCTTTGGATTGACCATTTTAGGAATGCCATGGGGTTTGCTCCAGTACATTTTGGGGAACTTGCAAGACCCCTGGATATATGTGCTAAATGCTGCTTGGGCTGTCTATAACCTGTCCCTATTGGGAGTTATCATTCGTGCTGCCGTTTGGCAACCTGAACCAGAAACAAAAAGTAAAACCAACGTTGGCTAACTTCAACAGTTGGGTACTCTAAGAATAGAAAATCCTGCTCATTTACCAATGGGATATTGAGGTAAAAACTAATGAATTCTGAAGTGAAAATCATCCAACCCTCTGGCATTTTAGACAGCATTCGAGGAAATGAATTGCGTAGAGAAATTAGTGATCTTGTGTGTATTGGAGTTAAATACATTGTGATTGATTGTTGCAATGTAGAATTTATGGATAGTTCTGGATTGGGCGGACTAGTTATGACACTGAAACTGGTGCGGGAAGAGGGCGGCAAGCTTGCACTCTGTTCCATTAATGATCAGCTTCGGATGCTGCTGGAATTAACCAGTATGGATGGTGTATTTGACGTATTTCAAAGTCCAGCGGAGTTTAGCTAGACTCTAGGGCACCTCGAAAAATCGAAAAATGGGTGTCTCAACTTGAGAATGAGCAGCTAAAATGTCGGCAGTTAGGCTATCCGAGAACAGCAATGGGGCAAACAGGTTTCTGGGATTTAGAGCAACGCCAGCAAGAATTAGCAGC
>NZ_JBXBCF010000027.1:0-78408 GCF_056784235.1 Kovacikia sp. CALU 1929 | reverse complement strand
CCGATAAGTCCTATTATCTCTAGCTGAGTATTGTTCAGACAATTGTGTGGACAGAATCTCTGAAAGAGTTTCCTGAAGCGTAGTTAAGTGTTTAAAAAAGATAAGCCATCAAAAAGCCTTCTGCCAAATTGGATGTCGCTTTTCCTGCTGCTGTGGTAAATTACTATCACTAAATAGTACTAGAGTACTTACATGCTGGACTCCTCCACTCAAAGTACCCCATTGCCAACTGATTCTACTGCTGCTCTGCTGCAAAAGACTGAGCCGACTGAACCAACAGAATCCGGCACTATTATCAGCGAAATTCCTGCCGAGGCTCAACTCAAGTTAGAGGTCATCCAAACTCTGATTGAACCGTGCGATCGCACCAGTTACGGAGAAAAACTGAGGGATGCCGCCGAAAAATTAGGTATCTCGGTGCGATCGGTGCAGCGATTGGTCAAACGGTGGGACTTCAAAAGATTCCAGACTTCCGGTCTAAACCCGACTATCCCCTTTGGGTCGTATTGCTGCTGGTGATTATGGGAACCATGAGCGGGGACTCAGGCTATCGTCCTTTGGCTGAGTTTGTCAGTCGTCATCAAGCGGAACTGATAGAACTCCTCCAGTTGTCCTCCAAACGACTCCCCAGTTTCTCGACCATCCGCCACATCATGGTTCGGGTTAACTTTGTCGTCTTTGCGGCGGACTTGAATGCGTGGGTCCAGGAGGAATTCGGGCAGTTGACAGTTAGTCCACGCTCAGATGGCGACAGACGCTAAAGGCATCAAAGTCAGTGTGCACGATTACGACCAGTCCTTTCAAGACGTTGTCGCCTTAGTCTAACGACTATCTGATTGCGGTCAAAGGGAACCAACCCAAGTTATTGGAATCTCTCAAGACTCCGTTTGAGCAACAGGCGGCTCACCGTGTACACGACTCGTTCGAGCGCAGTCATGGTCGGACGGTTGAACGACGGGTGAGGGTCTTGGATACGGTGGCGGCGATTGCCCCACACTGGACGGGGTGCAACGGATCCTCCAAGTCAAACGATGGGGCACCCGATGCAATAAACCCTTTCGCGAAACAGTGTTTTACATCAGTTCCTTAACCCTTGATGCGGCGGGTTTTGCCGAGCGGATTGGGCACCACTAGCACATTGAAAATCGGTTGCATTGGGTTAAAGATGTCGTGCTCAAAGAAGACCACACGCCGGTGTGTGATGCAATGCCTTGGTCAATTTTGCCATTGTCCGAATGATCGTCGTCAATCTGTTTTGGCAACCCGGTGGATGACTCGATTACTCAAGTCATCCACCGGGTTGCCCATGATATCCTCGCCTTTTTTCCTTCTTTCAATAGATCCCTGCCCAAGATTGGGGGACTGGGGGGAAGTCCCCCAGAGCCAGTTTCTAACGAAGCCAAGATCTGTATACACCGTAGGGAGATGGGGAGATGGGGAGATGGCTTATGCAAGGGGAAACGACTGTAATGGCAATTCCCTGTCCTGCCCCGGTTGCCCTTTAAGCCTCTACTCCATTGCTGGGTCCAGATTACTGCCAGCCTGAACTACCGAATTTTGACGAAACCCGCTTTGGCGATCGCCTCCTGCCCCTCATTGGTCAGTAACAGATTGGCGTAGGCTTCCCCTGCCTGCTCTTCAACTCGACCATTCTGTTTCACCACGACATAAAAGTTCCGGGTCAGTGGATATTGCCCATTTTGAAACCCGGCAATATTCAATTGGTTCCGTTGGGCAGGGCATTGATTGGGAGTGATCAGGGGTTCCAGATAAGGGGCGACAAATGCCCCCGATTGACGACCAATCGGCAAAGGCTTGATGGTACATTGGGGAACCACTTCTGGGGCAGAGGCGAAATAAATCCCGCCAGGACTTTTTGCCAGTTCCCGTAAAGCTTCCGTCGTTGTTGAAACGATGCGGACATTACCTCCAAACCGCCCACCGCCCAGAACTTCTTCAACAAACAGTTCAATCGTGCCGCCAGCGGCAACTGGACGAGAAAATGGCTGGATTGGTAGATTGGGACCGCCGACTGACTGCCAGTTCGTAATTTGACCGAGATAAATCCTCTTTAACTGGTCAACCGTGATACCCGGAACGTTAAGGTTGGGGTTAACAGCCACCGCCAGCCCATCGATCGCCACGGGAATTTGCTTCAATCGATTGCCACGCTGCTCTGCCTGCTGAAACTCCTGATCAGAAACTGGGCGAGAAGACTGGGCGATCGCTAACTGGTCTCGAATCAGCATCCGAATGCCTGTTCCCGAACCGGGCGCACTACCCACCGGGTCAACATAGCGCAAGCGAAACTCTGAACGGGCTGCCTGAAGCATGGAATCTGCTGCTAACCGAATCGGTGCCCAGGATGTGCTGCCACCATAGTTAAATATCCCAGACGGAACGTTTTGCACCTCCGAGAATAGGTTCGTTCCTGACTGATTTGCCCCTGGTTGGCGGTTGTTGGGGACATCTGATTGACTATCACCGTTAGGACCGGGGGACGCTATTTGAGGCTGTGAATTACCTATCTGAATGCCCGATCGCTGAGTTAACCACCAAAACCCGGCACCAACCAATACAGCGGTAACTAGAAATGCCCCAATCAGAGCTGTGGTGTCATTTTTCTGAGACATGGGTGGGGTGAAGGATAAAAGGTGAAGGATGAAGAGTAAATGAGCCTTCTTTGAGCCTTCTTTGCTCTTAGGAATGAGAATTAAATAACGTCGGCTTGTGTTTTGGGTTAAAGGATGAAACCCAACTTATGCAAGTTAACTGATCCACGATCCTTAGAGAAAAGTTGAGAGTAGTTTGTAAATCAACCGGAACAGGGTCGTAACAGAAATCAACAGCAGTCCTGCCAGTCCTGCAACTAGCAACACTGCCATCCGAGGATTTCCCGCACTTGCCAGGGCAACAATCTGATGGAGTTGGGGAAAAAATAGGACGACTGCTACAGTTACCCCCGTCAGAATGACCAGATCCATACCCTCAATGACCCGCCGGAATTGGAGTACCACCAACCCTGCCAGCAACAGCAGCCAGAAGCCAGCAGAGAGAAAGGACGTGCCTAGCAGACTGATGAGGGCGATCGCCAGCAGCCCCCCCTCAAATCCCGTAAATGCGGCTCCCCCCAGTAACTCCAGGGTTGAGAAGGGTGGCACCTGAGGACGCTGCCGTACTGGTTTAGCAGAGGGTGGGGCAGGGGTAATCGATTGGGCAGTCGGTTGGGCAGGTAGCGCGGTGGGGGGGGCTGGAGTCGGAGTCGGCTGCCCTCTTCCAGTTCTGGCAGGGGCAACAGGCGGACTAATTGGGGAAATGGGTTGCTTAAGTGCCTCTATTACCTCTGCCGCCGAGTGAAACCGTTCACTGGGGGTGGGTAGCAACATCCGATCCAGCACATCTGCCAGGGGATTGCCCACCTGGGGAGCAAAATTTCGCCATTGCCAGGTATTGCTGTAGGACTCATGCAAATCTTCGGGCAGTTTGCCCGTCAGCAGCATGATGCAAGTGACGGCTAAAGCATAGAGATCCGTTGAAGGATAGACCCGACTGCCCGAAACTTGCTCCGGTGGAGCAAACCCCTGGGAGTAAATCCCAGTTGATTTCGCTGTCCCAACTTTGGTTGCCTGTTTCACTGCCCCAAAGTCCAGCAGGTAAAGCAGCCCATTGCGATGGCGCATGATGTTGGAGGGCTTGATGTCACGGTGGATAAAGCCATTCTCATGGACGAAGGTTAAGACTGGTAAAATTCCCTGGAGCAATTCCATCACTTCCTGGTCAGAAAAGGTACCCTTCTGAACCATTTCTTCTTCCATCGTTTGCCCATCGATAAACTCCTGTGCCAGATAGAAAAATTCAGTCTGCTTACCTGAATGGGCACCGGGCACCACCAGCTCAAAAACCGCATAGGAATCTGGAATTTGGGGGTGGGCGTTCCCCAGTTCCTCCAATGCTTTGCCTTCCCGCTCAAATAACTCTTGGGCAACCTGAAGCTGACCCGGACTGAGGTTCCCAGAAGGCTGAAACTGCTTCAGAACACACTGACGCAGGCTGGAGGTGTGGCGATCGCGGGCCAGAAATGCCGCCCCAAACCCTCCCTGTCCCAACAGCTTTTGGGGCAGATAATGTCCCGCCAGAATTAGCGGCATCCCACAGGTCATGCAGTATTTCTGCGGAACTGTCCTCAAAACTGCTGGATCGTCCAGGTCAGAAAAGAAGTTAACGGGTTTGGGACAACCCGGACGGGTGCAGTAAAGATCCATAGAAATAGTCAGTAGTCAGTGGTTACTAGATACGAGTGAGAAGTAAAAGCACCATTCCCCCAAAACTCACAACTCTTAACTCTCAACTCTTAACTCCTTCCCTCATTCCCTACCACCCTAATCAATTTCCGGCATGACCAAACGATGGTTAACCGGATTTGAGGCAACAGGCTTCGGCGTTTCAACGTGACTGGTAGGTTCATACCTTTGGGAGTCAACCGTATAGGAGGCAAACTTGGGCAAAATATCTTTACAAAAAGCCTCGGCTGCTTTGGATCGATAGCGATTCGGATTGATGATGACAGACAGCATGCGCTTAACCACGACCTCATCTATCTTTGCCCGGTGTAAAACCCCCATCTGAAGTTCTTTCTCAATCGCTGTTGTGGAGACAAACGCCGCTCCCAGCCCCGACTGCACTGCATTTTTAATTGCCTCAATTGAGTTCAACTCCATCTCAATCCGCAGGCGACGGGTTTCAATGCCGCAGCGTGCCAGCACCTGGTCAATCACTTTGCGGATGGTGGATTGGGAATCCAGAGCAATGAACTGAAGCTTATACAGATCATCCTTTTGAACCGTTTCAACCTTTGCCAGCGGGTGAAACACCGGAAGAATCAATGCTAGTTCATCTTCAGCATAGGGAATAATTTCTAAAGAGTCCTGAAGTTCTGGGGAAACTTCACCCCCAATAATGGCTAGGTCGATCTGTCCATTTGCTACACTCCAGGAGGTGCGGCGGGTTGAATGAACGTGCAACTGCACGGCAACATCAGGGTATTTTTGGCGAAACAAGCCAATCATGCGGGGAAGCAGGTAAGTTCCGGTCGTTTGACTGGCTCCAATAATCAGGGTGCCGCCCTGGAGATTTTGCAAATCTTCAATCGCACGACAAGTTTCCTGGCAAAGGGTTAATATTTTCTCTCCATAGTTCAGAAGCAGGTGTCCCGCTTCTGTAAGCTGTGCCCGCCTGCCTCCTCGGTCAAACAATGGAACATCCAACTGGCGCTCCAGGTTTTGAACTTGTAAACTAACAGCGGGTTGTGAAACGTATAGACTGTCGGCAGCCCGTTTAAAGCTCCCCTCGGCAGCGATCGCCTTGAGAATTCTTAATTGATCCAGAGTAAAAGGAAGGTCAGACATACTGCTAAAGCCAAAAAGATAGAAGGAGCCGAAGCGTAATCACCTGCTGAAGAGGGGCTAAATTGAGAATTAGATTGTTAAAGCAGAATTGGCACTTTTAAGACAAGAAACGTAACAAAATAATCCGTTCAGTCTCCAGCAATGTTTTGTGGCATGTATTGTATTGAAACGTAAATTAAAGAACTATGAAACGGGAGGTTATTCAGGACTTTCTGAATTTACCAGGAATTGCAGGTATTGCCTTAATGGATGGGCGGTCTCGTCCCTATTTTTGTGGGGTTGATCAGACCCTCAATTTTCAGCAGAAAGAAGCGCTTGCCCAGGGCATTCTACGGGTGGTTGAAACAATTCCGGATGGGTTCGAGACCTTTGAGTTTCACTTCACAGGGCATCAGGTTTACATTTATAGACTGGAGCACGGAATAATCCTATTGGTTTTGACCCAAACCGATCTCGTTTATCCAGACTATCTAAGAACCATTAAAAACCTAAAAGCAGTCCTCAAAGAAGATATTAGCAATGCGATCGCAACTTTCCGATTAATGGCAGGGAACATTACCCTGTCTGGGGTCAACTACCGTAAAGCGACTTCTACCAGTTCTACTAGTTCAGGCACTACGACTAGCTCAGGCACTACGACTGGCTCCAGAGTCATCCCAACTACCCAAACCCAATTCTTCCCTGCCTCCTCTGTCCCCCCGGACCCCCCTGCCTCCGGATCTTCCACTCCCACCACTCCCCCAACGTCCTCAACAGACAGTCCCACCCTCAAAGCTCTCCTCGCTGCCTTAAACCATCTCAGCCAATTCACAATCGAGTACCTGGGCACCCACGTCATTGTGAATTATTGGAAATCTTCTCGGCCCAAGTACGACTGGCTCAACCGCTTTGAAATCGACCGTTCTGCTCAGTTCACCTTCTCAGGATCATCTCAGGAGGCACAAAATAGCCTCAGCGCAGAGGAACACCAATGGATTCGGGAATGGGTAGCGGCATTTACCAAGCGTTGCTCCCAGGTGATCCGGGATTTCCCCAGCCTGGTTGAGCAAAAGGCACTCGACGAGGAACAAAAGGCGATGTTATTGAATCGCTAGTACGTGCCTCATCTTGGGCAATCTCGATATTAGTAGAAGCTTAGTCGCCTGAAGGCTCTAGGAAATCTCGTCTCTCTCCCTTTCCCTCTCCCTCCCAATCCCCGCTTATCAGGAGAATCGAATGGCTAAAATTGTCAGACTTGAGCCGATCGCCCAGGAAACTTCTGTGGAGACGAATGGCAATCTTCTTTCGGTACTGATCAACAAAGATCTGGATGTGCTGAAAGAGTGTGGTGGCAGGGGAATGTGTGCGACCTGTCACGTTTATGTGAAAGACGGCATGGAAGCCCTCTCTGCCATCAACCGTCGCGAACAGCGGACTCTGGAAGTGATCACCTCTTGTAAGCCAAATTCGCGCCTTGCCTGTCAGGCTCGCGTGTTAAAGAATGGCGTGGTGGTAGAACTGCCGCCCGGTATGTATATCAACTCCTTAAAGGATATTGAAGCGCTGATTGGCAGACGGGCTGAACAAGATCTGCTTCACCCGCTGACAGGTCAGGTGTTAGTCGAAACAGGCAAGCTAATCACCCGTTCCACCCTGAAGCAGATTGAAGACACCACCAGCTTCAGCGTCGGGGCATATTTTTCCCATTCCAGCGATGTTTAATGATTTCCCTCCCTTCCCCTTTCCCTCCCTAGCAACCAACAACCAACAACTAACAACCCCCTCACCCAATCCTACGGGAACGCCGAAGGCGAAAACTTCTCACTCCTCACACCCTTACTGATACCCCGCCGCCTGAAGCGTAAACAGACGAGCATAGGTTTTACTCAGCTTCAGCAACTCTTCGTGGGTGCCCCACTCAACCACCTGTCCATCGTTCAAAACCAAAATCTGGTCTGCCATTCTTACGGTTGAGAAGCGATGGGAAATCAGAATTGCCATCTGGGTCTGAGTCATTGCTCGGAAGTGGTTGAAGACCTGGACTTCTGCTTCCGCATCCATAGCGGAGGTCGGCTCATCGAGTACTAGAAGGTCTGCGTTGGTGCGCATGAAGGCACGGGAAAGAGCAATTTTTTGCCACTGCCCCCCGGATAGTTCCCGTCCGTTTTTAAACCAGCGCCCCAGTTGGGTATGGTAGCCCTCCATCAGGGTTTCGATGAAGGGGTGGGCGGTTCCCTTTTCGGCGGCAACCTGCCAGCGGTGTTCTTCTTCGAGATGGTCTACATCACCGGAGCCAATGTTTTCACCGACGGTGAACTGATAGCGCACGAAGTTTTGGAAGATGACTCCAATCCGCCGTTGGAGTACTTCCATGTCCCATTCCCGCAGGTCCAACCCATCCAGCAGGATACAGCCGGAGTCGGGGTTATACAGACGGGTCAGTAGCTTGATCAGGGTTGTTTTACCAGAACCGTTTTCCCCCACGATCGCCAGTTTTTGTCCCGGCTTCAGGTGCAGAGAAACGTCTTTCAGGGCAGGCTTTGAACTGCCTGCATAGGTGAAGCTGACATGCTCAAAGCGCAACCCATCACCAGGTCGAGAACCCATGGTGGCGTAGCCAGAAGGCGCGGGAATCTCTTCTTCCAGAAACTCGTAAAGGTTGGAAAGGTAGAGGCTGTCCTCGTACATCCCACCGATCGCGCTGAGGAGGCTGGAGAAGGTGGTCTGTCCCTGGCGAAAGACGACCAGGTACATGGTCAGGTCACCCAGGGAGATGGTGCCCGCGATCGCCTCCAACACAATCCAGACATAGGCACCGTAAAATGCAGCGGTACTGAGTAACCCCAGCAGGTAGCTCCAGAAGCTACGGCGAATTGTGAGGTCGCGGTCTTCCCCATACAGACGCTCAAAAATTGCCCGGTAGCGCCTCAACAGCATGGGACCCAACTGGAACAGCTTCACCTCCATTGCCGTGCTTTCATTTGAGAGCAGCCATTCCAGGTAATTCTGCTGCCGCGTTTCAGGGGCACGCCAGCGAAACAGGCGGAATGCCTCGCCAGCGAAGCGGGTTTCGGCAATGAAGGCGGGGATCCCTGCCAGCATTAGAATTAAAACTGCTCCCAGGGAAAATTGCAGCAGCAAACCGCTCAAGGTAATCAGAGAGAGCGAGTCCTGAACCAACCCAAAGGTACGCCCCACCAGGCTTAGGGGACGATTGGAGGCTTCCCGCCGGGCCCGGGTCATCTTATCGTAAAACTCTGAGTCCTCGAAGTGCGCCATGTCGAGGGTGAGCGCCTTCTCCAGGATCAGCACATTGACTTTTTGAGCCAGCAGCGCCCGCAACAAGGACTGGCAAAGGGCAATGCCCTGTCTACTACCTGCCAGAAGAACCACAGCTACGGCTTCGAATGCCAAGTAACTGATTGCCAACCAGCGATCCTGTGCCAATCCTGACTGGGAGGCTTGTACCACGCTGTCTACAATCAGCTTTCCCAGGAAGGCGGTCACGGCTGGCAACAGTCCAGCCACCAGGGTGAGGGCGGCAAGGGCGATCGTCAGGGTGCGATCGGTGCTCCAGACCAGTTGCACTGCCCGTCCACAGTACTGATACATCGCAAGGGATTGACGCAGGCTACGCAGCCGCTGGCGTAGGGTATTTCGTTTGTGATTCGTCATATCTCCACAATAGCTTTCAAGAAAGGCTGTGCTTGGGGGGTGCCTCCGAACATTCCGGCATCTCTGAAGTACCTGATTCAGGTAGATTAGATCTAATGTCAACTTCCCTGGATAGCAGGTGTCAGGTGTTAGGGGGGAAAAGGATGATGGGGATTAGGATAAGGCTTTGCGTTTTTTAGATGGTCCTAACCCTGATGGCTACCGTTCTAAAGAAATAGAACGGTTTATTGGGCAGGCTGTGTTAATGTGACCCAGGTTGATTTCGGAAGGTTGGGGAATGATTACTGCAATCACTGTTTTGCTTGCATTGGGTTTCTTAGGCTGGGGGTTTTACCGTGCCAGACCGTTTGGCAAGTTGGGACTACTTGCCTGGTCGCAATCGGTTGTCTTAATGGCTCCCTGGATTCTGGCGTTTAGTCTAACAGCAGTCGGAATTTACCTGAATCTGGTTGCCGTACTGTTTATGTTTGTCCTGTCAACCGGGCTTTACATTTATCTGGGCAATCGGCTAAGAACCCTGAGTCAAGATGCTGCCTTATCTCGCCGATTTTCTGAAATCGCTAGTGCGCACCAGTCAAACCCCTCCGAAAGCCTGTCTCAGGAATCCCCTGGGGAAAAAGAGGCTGAAAATCAAGCTCCTAAGCCAGAAGTGCTGCTTGAGGAGGAGGTTGTTCCTATTCCAGCGGAAGACCTGCGATCAATTCAGGGCATCTTTGGGATTGATACCTTCTTTGCAACGGAAACGATTCCTTACCAGGAAGGGGCAATCTTTCGCGGCAACCTGCGGGGTGAACCGGAAGAAACTTACACCAAACTGTCAGCCAGTTTGAAGGAGCGGTTAGAAGAACGCTATCGCCTGTTTCTGGTTGAAGATCAAAGCAATAAGCCAGTGGTGATTGTGCTGCCGAGCAGTCGGGATCCTCAGCCCATGACGGTGTTTCAGAAAGTGATTGCCGGAGTGCTGCTGCTGGTGACCTTCGCTGCCAGTTTGGAAAGTGCCGGACTGATGCGTAATTTTGATTTCTTTAGCACTCCCGATCGATTTGTGGAAGTGTTACCCCTGGCTCTTGGGATTCTCAGCATTCTGGTAGTCCATGAAATAGGGCATTGGGTACTGGCACAACGCTACAACGTGCGCTTGAGCCTGCCATTTTTTATTCCGACCTGGCAAATTGGTTCTTTTGGTGCCCTGACCCGGTTTGAATCGTTGTTGCCGAATCGCACCGTTTTGTTTGATGTTGCTTTTGCCGGACCAGCAGCCGGGGGATTGCTTTCTTTAGGAATGCTGTTGACAGGTCTGGTGTTATCTCACCAGGGGAGTGTGTTTCAGCTACCAACTGAGTTTTTTAAGGGATCGATTTTAGTGGGAACGCTGGCACGACTGGTTTTGCGGGAATCCCTCCAACAACCCCTGGTGGATGTGCATCCACTGGTGATTTTGGGCTGGCTGGGGTTGGTGATTACAGCCCTCAACCTGATGCCAGCGGGGCAGTTGGATGGTGGACGCATTGTGCAGGCTATATATGGGCGTAAGGTGGCAGGACGGACTACTATCGGCACGATAATTGTGTTGGGGCTGTTTGCCATCTTTAATCCCCTGGCGTTGTATTGGGCGATCGTCGTGCTGTTTTTACAACGCGAATTGGAGCGTCCCACTTTGAATGACCTGACGGAACCGGATGATACCAGGGCAGGATTGGCTCTACTGGCGCTGTTTTTGACGATCGCCACTCTGTTACCCATTACCCCTGGTCTGGCAGGTCGTTTGGGAATTGGCTCTTAGGTGTTCGCACCAGGTACGGCTTTTCCCCCAGACACTTTGTGTGAACAAACGATTACTTTCCCTATAATCGAAGTAATCACAATATAAACTTTTGTAACGTGAATATCTCAGAATTAGAACAAATCTCGGCTCGGCTTGAAAGTAAGAGCATTCGCGATCGCATGTTGGCGCTGGTTGCCCTGAGAGATGTGTCGCCTACGGATGCGGTGCCATTGATTAAAAAGGTGCTCTACGATGAGAGCCTTCAGATCCGCTCAATGGCGATCTTTGCCCTGGGTATTAAGCCAACGGAGGAGTCTTTTCCCCTGCTGCTAAATTTGCTGGTGAACGATCAGGACTATGGAGCCAGAGCCGATGCCGCCGGGGCGATGGGCTATTTACAGGATCCCCGTGCCTTTGAGCCGCTAGTACGAGCTTTTTATGAAGATACGGACTGGCTAGTACGGTTTAGTGCAGCGGTTTCCCTGGGGAATTTGAAGGACCTGCGTGCCTATGATGTCTTGATCCAGGCGCTGGATAGTCAGGAGGTTGTACTACAACAGGCGGCGATCGCGGCTCTGGGAGAGATTAAAGCGGTAGAAGCGGTTGATCACATTCTGCGGTTTGCTCAGTCAGGGGATTGGTTAGTGCGCCAACGGCTGGCAGAGGCACTGGGCAATATGCCTACACCCAAGAGCATTTCGGCTCTGAAATATTTGAAAAAGGACAACCACCATCAGGTTGCGGAAGCCGCCAGGCTTGCCTTGCAACAACTGGGTGAAGGTGAATAGGTTTTCTCACTTTCCACCTGTAAAAGGGATTTTCATCCCTTATCCTTCATCCTTCTTACAGGTCATTGGTCATTGGTCACTTTCACTTCATCCTTTATCTTGCCCCCCTTACTTTCTGCCCGTAAAGGGGGTGCCCCAAAACTCCCAATTTTCCTTGTTAAAGGGCGATCGCCATTTGGCAATCAGGGCAGACTCTAGCCGCTGGCGATCGCGCGTCTTCACCGGAGCCTCTGCCCAAAACCCAATATTGACTGCTACTGGCAATCCATAGGGGCGATGCGCCGAAACGTAGTTCAAAATATATCGCTTGCAGTCGTGTTCCCCCTTCCAGCGCTGGTTTGATTTAACTGTTTCACCCACATACAACAGGATTGGCAGTTCCGTATCGATCACAAAATAAAGAGCGGAGACTCCTACATCACTTGCCTGCCAGCGCCAAAACTCTGCGTTTTGCTGCGGCAGAGCAAATGGGTTAATCTGATCTGCCATCTCCTCAACCGTGGGAACCAGGTCAAACAAAGTTCCCTGTTGATTGTTTTCACGAATATTTACTTGCTGTTGATACTCAAATAGGCGCTGTTTCCAGGTTTGTAAAGCATCCTGGCTAAGGTTCAGTTCCGGTTGCTTGCTGACGGTATAGCAACCCCGCAACTCTGCTGCGGAAAAAAGAGATTTCTGTTCACCGCTAATCGCCAAGTTCAATCTCCAACCTGAGGGCTTAAACCGAACCAGAATACCACGCCTTTTTGAAAGTGGCGCAGGGCTGCTAGGAGTTTTGAATGCGGAAAGAATGGTCTAAGCTAGGATAAAGTTGATGTTTAAAGAAATTGTGCTCAACCTACGGTGTACCGCTGCTAACTTCTAATGTGTTGCGACATCGGGATGAACAACCTCGCGTGATTTTCTCAGATCTTGGAGAGAGCCATGTCTTTAGTTCGGATCGCGCTTGACATTGCAATCATTTCAACAGGTCTTTTTACAGGGCTGTTACTGACCATGTTGTTTATCTTCCAGCCATTACTGAATCAATTGTCTGCAACAGAGTATGTTGAACTGATGCAGCGATTTTTAAAGGTGGCACGGCGATCGCCCCTCAATATCGCCCTGATGATTACCTCAATCCTTGCTCCTATTCCTGTATGGTTTGGTTTCTATCAATCTTCAAACTGGCTTGCATTTGGATTAGTATGCGTTGGAATAACCATCTTTTTCTTTGGCATGTTTTTGGTATCTCGCTTTTTCAATGAACCTCTGTACGATCGAATCTTAGGCTGGACAGCCAAAATTCCACCCGCAGATTGGCAAGCTGTACGACAGCAATGGTATGTTCTTAATTTAATTCGTGTATGGGCTTCAGGCACCGCATTTATTCTCTTTCTGACTACCCTCAGCGTCTGCGTCTTCCCTTAAATATCGAGATACGGTTGAGGTTAGTCGAATATTTAACTTTTTCCATTTCATTAAGCTGTTCTTCTACGCAAGAATTAAGCGATCTAGAATCGCATTACGTCATCAGTGCAGCATAAAAAATTGCTGTACCGGAACGGCTCGTAGATTATCTGTTGAGCTGCAAAAGTTATGCCCTTCTGCTGAGATTAGTCGTTATCTAGTTTCAGCCATTTCATATTTGAACTCAACAGAAATTTGAAACTTATGACTCAGCTTTATTTTAAGTATTTGAATCAGACGTTCCGAATGTCTAGTATTCTGCGGCGTAAGTTCGGCAACCATTCCAAGTGTGTTAGGTGTCAGGTGCAGGAACGGTAGCTCTATTCCCGCCAAGCTTTACTAGTCTAATGACCTCTTCAATGATTGAACCGCCTACAATGCCTTTAATTCACCAGGTAACATTAACAGATGATATGCTTCCTGCGGCTGATTTATCTACATTCTAATTCGCTGCCGCATGGGACAGCGTAGTAGTAGTGGATCTTTACTCTCAACTCTTCACTCCTCTGATGGTCGGATACCCGATACCCTGTCCCCATCTACCTGCGGTAAGGTATTACCAATGTTGACAAACTACAACGATGTCTGCAAGCTCCCCTAGTGTTCTGGCACTCGACTTTGATGGTGTTCTCTGTGATGGGCTGAAGGAGTATTTTCAAACTGCCTGGAGTGCCTACTGTGAATTGTGGCAACTGGGTGAGCAACTACCGCCTGAGGGCATTGCAGAAAGGTTTTACCGATTGCGTCCGGTGGTGGAGACGGGATGGGAAATGCCGATTGTTTTGCGGGCGATTGAGTTAGGCATCTCCGATGATCAGGTCTTGCAGAACTGGGCCGCGATCGCCCAACAAATTGTGCAGAACGAGGGATTGGAGCCTGCCCGCCTATCAGCGAAAGTGGATGGGGTGCGCGATCGCTGGATTGCTGCCAATCTGGATAGCTGGCTGGCAGAACACCGCTTTTACCCCGGGGTGATTGATCGGCTAAAAATTGCCCTCACGAGTCCGATACACACGGTCATTATTAGTACCAAGGAAAAGCGCTTTATTGAAACCCTGTTGCAGCAGCAGGGTGTAGATCTGGCGAATCTACAAATTTACGGCAAGGAAACCCAACGCCCTAAGCATCAGATCCTACGAGAGTTAAAGGCAGCTTACGGGATCGCTCAAACGTTCTGGTTTGTGGAAGATCGGCTCAAAACGCTGCAAGGCATTCAAAAGCAGGAGGACTTGAAAGAGGTGGTTTTGTTTTTGGCTGACTGGGGCTACAACACCCAGAGCGATCGCAGCATTGCCACCGGGGATTCCCTTATTCACTTGATAAATCTGAAACAGTTCAGTCAACCCTTTGTTGTGTGGTTGGAGTAAGGAGTAAAGGTAGATGGGTGATGAAGGAGTTATTAGCGTTGTTTCCTAGGGGGAAGAAAGCAGTTATTAGTCATTCTCAACTCCTAAATTTGACTCTTCACTCCTCACCCTCATCGCCTGTAAATAAGGAATCACTGGATCACCGAAAAGGGTTTGAATCAGAAAATTTGGCAGAATGAACTGAGGAAAGATTAACGAAATATTCAGTTCATGGATGATATGAAGCACCAATCCTTGTTCATCTCGCCAGGTAGCAACTTGACATCCCGCCTGCTTCATTTGTTGCACCAGGTTGTAATCCTCCCCAAAATCAGTCTCTTCAAAGCTTAAAGTTTCAAAAATAGTTTTCCTATATAGATAAGAAAATCCGAATCCCCATTGGGTTGCTTCTGCCCAAATTTCTTTCTCTTCATCCGGGATCAGCTCAGTGTAAATAACTTCTAAGTCATCTCCAGGAGAAACTTTATAGTGGCAGTTACCCACCTCGCGGGTATCCCAGTAAAAAAAGCCTCGCTGCTTTTGAGCATAGGCAAACCAGCCATCCAGGGTGACAAAATCGCGATCGCCTAACGCTTCTAAAGCCTTCTCAACATAACTTGGTGCATAGTAATCATCATCATCAAAGTGAACAATCACATCCCCTTTAGCCAACTGAATTAGTTGATTTCGTTTCTCTCCGATCGTTAGTTTTTGGCTGGAGTAAAGGTAGATAACGGTTTGATCCGGTAAGCCTTCAAAAAAGGGAGAGCTAGAGGGACTATCATCAAAAATCAACAGTTCCTTATCTGGGTAAGTTTGTGATTTAAAGCACTCATACAGATTCCGATGGCAGGCTTCTGGACGTAGATAAGTTGGCGTAATAATGCTGACTTTCATAAAGTACTTTATGGATGATGGTCAGGAATGGGAATGACAGCGATTTTCAAATGAGTAAACCACAATTGCGTGTGGATGGGTGGATGCGTGGATGAGTGGGTGTGTGGCTTGCTATTTAACTACACCTACCTACGGCTTGCCCATTATTACCTCTAGCTCAGAGATTATAAACTGGAGGCAGGCTTGTCTGACCAATCACCGGGTAACCGTGGCTATTCTGTCTCCCACGTTACAGGTTAGAGCAGGATTTCGTGGTAGCTGCCTCCATTTTTGAATATCGATAAATTTCGCTTAATCAAACGTTTCCACAAACCCTCTGTTAACCCAAAAATAGGTCGTTATACTTGTGATTATTTGAAGCCTGTTAACGTAATCCCACAGGTGGAAAGGTTAGCATATCAATCTGGTGAGTGCCTCATTGAACAAATCAAAGCAAACTACACGAACTCATTTTGAGCGCCAGCTCAAACGCATTCAGCAAGATGTTCTGCGGATGGGGGCATTGGTAGAAAACTCCTTTTTATTGGCGCGTCAAGCTTTATTTGAACGAGACTTGGAAGCTCCTGGGCAGATTGCGCTTCAAGATAAGCAAATTGATCACTTTTACCGTCAGATTGAGCAAGACTGTGTCAGTTTGATTGCTTTGCAAGCCCCAGTAGCACAAGATCTCCGCCTGTTGAGTGCCATTATGCAACTGGTGCGCGACTTGGAGCGGATCGGAGACTATGCAGAAGATTTAGGGGAGATTGCCGTTCGTCTGTTTCCCTACCCCATTCCACCTTATATGGGGCAAATGCTGATGATGTGCGATCGCTGTCGGGCAATGCTGGCAATGAGTCTGGTTGCTCTGTCCGATCTGGATGCTGAATCCGGGTTGGCAATTAAAATTCGGGATGATGCCGTTGATCTGGATTATGAAACCCTTTACAACGCATTAGCTCAACAGCGGGATGTCCCCGGTATAATCGAACCAACTGTGTTGATGGTCCTGGTCATTCGCCACATGGAACGGATGGCAGACCATGCCACGAATATTGGTAAACGGGTAGCCTACATTGTGACCGGGCAGAGGTAGAAGGGGGAATCAGGTGCTAATGCCTTACGAGAGTTAATGCTGCTCATCCTCAAACGAAATTGGTATGACAACTAACTAACAGTTAATAATCTACCTGTACCCCGTACCCGATACCCCCGTAACCCCTCAAGAAGACATTGCATAATCCACCAATTGACCCAACCGGAGCCGCAGAGTTTCTAACCCCAGGCGATCGCTGGCAGAAATAAAAACAGCCTGGGGATATTCTTCCTGGGCATGGGTAAGGCGGTTCCCATCTATCAGGTCAACCTTGTTAAAGGCAAGAAGAATCGGACCAGGGGCGATCGGCATCTCAGACAGAATTGCCATCACAGACTGAATCTGGTTTTTCCATGCCGGATGCGAAAGATCGACAACGTGCAACAAGGCATCTGCTTCCGTCACTTCCTCCAGAGTTGCCCGGAAGGCATCAACCAGGGAAGGGGGTAGTTCATGGATGAAGCCAACGGTATCGGTCAGCAGAATAGACTTCGGCTCCTGGGTTACCCCGTCTGGAATCATTAAGCGTCGGGTCGTCGGGTCGAGGGTTGCAAATAATTGGTCTGCGGTATAAACTTCCGCATTCGTCAGCACATTCAGCAGTGTCGATTTACCCGCATTCGTATAGCCCACCACCGCCACTGAAGGGACTTCCTGGTGCTGCCGTCGTTGTCGCAAACGGGCACGGTGCGCCTGTAACTGGTTCACTTCCTGTTGTAAGCGAGAAATGCGCCGCTGAATTGCCCGCCGCTCCGTTTCCAACTTCGTTTCCCCCGGACCTCTGGTTCCAATCCCTCCCCCTAAGCGTGACATTGCCCGCCCTCGCCCTGTCAGACGAGGCAGCATATACTCCAGTTGCGCCAGTTCTACCTGCAACTTTCCAGCTCCAGATTGTGCCCGTTGGGCAAAAATATCCAGAATCACCTCTGTCCGGTCAACCACCCGCGTTCCAATCTGACCTTCCAGATTTCTCACCTGAGCTGGGGACAGATCCCGGTCAAACACTACCAGATTTGCTCCAATCGTTTGTGTTGTGAGGGCAATTTCCTGTACTTTCCCTTCACCTACAACTGTTTGCGGATGGGGTCGGGGGCGGCGCTGCTGTAAGGTCTGCAATACCTCACCTCCGGCTGTTTGCACTAGACGTGCCAGTTCAGCCAGTCCATCCTGAAATTGCTGGGGTGTCTCTTTTGCGGTCATCAACCCAACGATCAAAACCTGGTCATGCTCTTGGTCAACCTGGCGGGCAATGTATTCCCGGCGAAACTCCTCTTCCAACCCCTCCACCAGGCGGAGAAAGTCCTGATTAGTTAGCACATCTAAACTTAGAGGCGGCGATACCGTCCAGGCAGTTTCAGAGTCGGGCAGAAGATGGGCTAGATAGGTCTCTTTAACATAGCCCGTTGCCCCCCCACCCCGACGCTCAAAACCACCCCCACTGAGGGTTAGTGCCACGAGTGCGTCTAACCGTTGGATCGCCATCGCCGTCAAAATCGATTCCGTGGGCGGCTCCAACTTTAGCTGAGTAGAAATACACCGAATGCCACTAAGACGCTCTGCTCCATAGCGTGGCAGCTCAACAGGCGGGATCTGCGTCTGACGGAGGGTCCCAACCCCGACCCGAATTACCTGACCTCGCCGGTTGACATAGACACAGATCGGTTGATGCAGGTCTGTGCTAATGGCAGCCAGTCGTTGGGCAAACTCGGGCGTAGTGAAGCGATCGCCCGGAAGCCGCTGATGATAGAGCCGCTGTAGCTGCTTAAGTTGGCTAGTTTTTAACCCCTGAAGGTTCCCGTAGACAGTCTCGATAAGCGAAATACCTCAAAATCACCTAACGCTATTTTAATCCTTTGGATGTAGGTTGGGGTGAAGGGGTGAAGCATGGAGAAGATTGAAATATGTTAAAAGCTTTGTTCTCCCTTGCCCCTCTGCCCCTCGGCTCTTCTGCTCCTCTCTCTGCCCCTCACTTCCTACCCCTTGCCCCCTCCATTCAGGTATCCTGAGTAGTCAAGGACTGGTTCTCTCACCACACAAACTATGAAGCTTCAAGCGTTTGCGATCGCACTAGTTACTGGTCTTCTCTGGCTCTTGACTAGCTGGTTTACACCGCCAGCTTGGGCACTGACCCAGGTCAGGCTATTTGATTTGGATTACCACGAATGCCCTCCGGAACTGGCTGAAGGCGCAGTCACGAGTGGCGGAGCTGCGATGGCTGCAAATTGTTTTATTGTGACGGGTAAAGCAGAGAACAAGTCTGGAAAACCCGTCGTCAATGCGGATATCTTTGGGCGGGTTTACGATGCCAACGACGATTCAGTCATGCAAAACCGTACCCGGTTGGGGGCTGTAGAGGAAATCCCTCCCGGTATCAGCGACTTTCAACTGAGAATTTCCGTTCCGGCCAACCAACCTACGCCCCTTCACTTAGAACAGTTCAAAGCGGCTGGATTCACCGGTATGGTTCGTCGGTAAACAGAGGAAAACTAGCCATAGGCTGATCACCCATTATGCGTTTATCAACCAGCAGCGAAATAGTTCCACGCTCAAAGAGGATGGTTGAAAGGTCGCTTTTTTATTCAGAGTGAAGCTAAAAGCAAAGAAGATTGCAAAGTTTCAGGCAAGACCGAGAAATGCTTACCCTGCATGATACTCCACTGGTTACTTCGTACCCTCTGGAAAGCGACCTAGAAACAGTTGACACTTTTCCGACCACCCTCTAATAGCTGGCATAGCCCAAACTCTGAATCAGCCGGCCCAGTAGCTGCAAAAGCATGATTGCCAGGATTGGGGAAAAGTCAATGCCCCCTAAAGGCGGAATAAAGGAGCGGAACATATCGAGGTAAGGATCCGTAATTTGCCGCAAGGCAGCAAATGGCTGGTCAAACCAGTTAATCGTAGGGAACCAGGTCAACAATACCCGAATGACTAGAAGAAATGTATAGATACCAATAAAAGTCCCAAGAGTTTTGATTACTAGTTCAATCGGAGAAAATACGGTATCAACCATAGCAGTATGTGTCCTTTCAGGGTGGAAATTACAGTGTTCAAACTCCAGTCTAGCGAAATTAAACACGCCTTCACGCTAACCAAATAGAGTGTACCACCTCCCAATTAGAGGCGATACAAATCTCAAATTACGGCTCTTTGAGGGTAGATGGCTCATTACTTTTTCCTGGTGTGCCGTTAACACCACCGAGTTTCTGGCGCACATCGTCGATCGCATCGTTTAATTGAGCAATCTTGTCTTCCAGTCCCCGACGGGCAGCCTCAATGTCTACCTGCTGTCCATTCTGTGCTTTAAGTAAGCTACCCGAAGTCGGATTACGCGATCGCTTCTTCGGCTTAGTCGGTCCTTCAATCGAGTCGGCATTCAAAGGCGGCTCATCTGACGAAACCAACTCACTTAGCTTGCCAGAGGCAACCAGTGCCCCTATCACACCGCCAACCACACCCCCGACCAGGGTGCCTAGCAAAAATCCACCGGCAAAATCATCTTGCTGACTCATTACTCACAACCATCTCAGTTGCACGGCAATAAACTGATGGTACAGTTTTCTATCTCAAGCTTAACGATTGTTGTTGAGACTGCCCACACAGTGTTAAGGCTTCAGATTAGCATCTCATGTGCCAAAGGTGCGATCGCCCGCATCTCCTAAACCGGGAACGATAAATCCCTGGCTATTTAATCCCTCATCAATTGCCGCTGTATAAATTGTCAGACTGGGATAAGCCACACTTAACTTTTGTAGCGCAGGTGGAGCCGTCACCACAGAAATAATTCTGACCAGCGACGGATCAACTCCTCGCCTGGTCAACTCCGCCAATGCTGCCAGACTGGTTCCCCCCGTTGCCAGCATCGGTTCAGTAATCAGTACTCGTGTTTGCGGATCAAACCGTTCCGGCAGTTTATTCAGATAGCAACTTGGCTCCAGGGTTTCCTCATCTCTAACAAAGCCAATATGGTAAATCGATGCCAACGGCAAAGCTGCATAGGCACCTTCTATCAATGCCAGTCCCGCCCGCAAGATAGGCATCACAGCCATCGGCACCTCCGGATCAACAAACGTAGCCGGACAGGGAGCCAGAGGCGTGTCTATGGTCGCTTCTCTGGTTGGCAGCCAATCCCGAATTGCCTCATAGGTCAGCCAGCGCCCCAATTCCGTCATTGCACTGCGAAATAGGGGAGAGGGTGTGGACACCTCACGAACCACCCCTAACCAGTGCTTAATCAGCGGATGGGGTGGGACATAGACACGCATTTGAAGAGTCATAGCTTGAGAAGAAAAGAACTCCAGGTCGCAAATCTGCCTCATCATACCCTCTTCCCGTAGCCCATTTATGTATGTGGTGGGACTCTATGGGGTGAGGGGTGAGGGGATAGTTGTTGGTTGTTGGTTATTAGTGAGGGGGAAGAAGGGGAGGGGGAAGTCAGTTAACTTTCAACTCTCAACTTTCAACTCCTACCAATTTATTGACAACTTATCTCAATAAGGCTACATTGATTTCAGTGTTCTCCTCTCTGAAGGATCGGCAGATGGGATTGGTCGGCTATCGATCAGTCCCTCTTTTTTTCCAATTCGGATTTTTTCCAATTCGGATCGCGCTCCGATACACTGAGGAAGTACTGTCGATGTCTTTGTTCATGTCCGTTGCACCGCATGTTGATCGGCAAAGTTTGAGTGCTAAAGCCTTAGAGGATGGATCCAACCAGTTGGCTGATCGTCAGGACTGGGATGTGATTGTGATTGGTTCAGGGATTGGAGGGCTGGTCACGGCAACCCAACTTGCGGCTAAGGGAGTCCGTGTGCTGGTGTTTGAACGTTATCTGATTCCAGGCGGAAGTGCAGGTTACTTTGAGCGGCAAGGCTATCGGTTCGATGTGGGGGCTTCCATGATCTTCGGGTTTGGTTCCCAGGGGACTACTAACTTGTTGACCCGTGCCCTGAAAGCCGTTAATGCCAGCCTGGAAACGATTCCCGATCCTGTGCAGATTCACTATCACCTGCCCAATGGACTGACCTTGAAAGTTCATCGAGAATATGAGAACTTCTTGCAAGAACTGACTTCGCTTTTTCCCCATGAACAGGTCGGGATTCGTCGCTTCTACGATGAATGCTGGAAAGTTTTCCGTTGCTTGAATGCAATGGATCTGCTGTCCCTGGAGGAACCTCGTTATCTAACTCGTGTCTTTTTTCAGCATCCCTTTGCCTGTCTGGGACTGGTTAAATACCTGCCCCAAAACGTTGGTGATATTGCCCGCCGCCACATTAGCGATCCGGATCTCCTGAAATTTATTGATATGGAGTGCTACTGTTGGTCGGTAGTTCCCGCCGATCTAACCCCCATGATTAATGCAGGGATGGTGTTTAGCGATCGCCACTATGGCGGCATCAACTACCCCAGGGGAGGGGTTGGTCAAATTGCTCAAAAGCTGGTTGAGGGACTAGAAAACTTTGGTGGGCGGATCCACTACAAAGCCAGAGTGACCCGCATTGTCCAGGAAAATGGGCGGGCTGTGGGTGTGCAACTGGCATCGGGCAAAATTTACCGGGCAAAGCGAGTTGTTTCTAATGCGACTCGCTGGGATACGTTTGAAAAGTTGATGTCCCCTGAGCAGATGCCCGCTGCCGAGCGCAAATGGCAACAGCGCTATCGAAAATCACCCAGTTTTCTCAGCCTGCATTTGGGGGTTAAGGCAGCAGCCCTACCAGATGGGACCGAGTGCCATCATATTTTGTTGGAAGATTGGGATCGCCTGGAAGCAGCCGAAGGAACCATCTTTGTTTCAATTCCTACCCTATTGGATCCCGATCTGGCTCCCCCCGGTCACCACATCATCCACACCTTTACTCCAAGCTGGATGGACGATTGGCAGGGGCTTTCTCCAACGGAGTACCAGAGCCGCAAGGCAGAAGCTGCCAACCGTTTGATTGCTCGGTTAGAAAAGATTTTTCCAGGACTATCTGACCATGTGGACTACCAGGAAGTGGGGACTCCCCGCACCCATCGTCGGTTCCTGGGACGGCAGGATGGCACCTATGGACCAATCCCTACTCGTAAGCTGATGGGTTTGTTAGGGATGCCCTTCAACCGGACTGCGATCGCAGGTCTATATTGTGTCGGAGATAGCACGTTTCCGGGACAGGGACTCAATGCGGTGGCGTTTTCTGGGTTTGCCTGTGCCCATCGAGTTGCCGTTGATCTTGGCTTCTAAGGAATTATCAGGCTCAGGTGTTGGGGATGACGTAGTTATATAGAAAGTTTCCGTGACCTCCCCGTAACATATTACGCGGCGGTCGAAGCCTTACTGAGCCACTTAACGGTTGCTCCAAAAGGGTTAATGGTTCAACATCCAGGGTCGTCCGCAGGACTGGCTCTGGAACTTCGGGGGTTTGGGTTCTGGCTCCCGTTTGACTAACTCCGGTTCTGAACGGATGCCCTGCCGGGGCAACCCATTTGATAGGTTAACCGCTGGGGCTGAAATCACCCGTTTACTCTGGTGTTGGCAGGTGGGACAGAATGCCGGATCACTGGATTGGGAAAGCGATCGCCATTCCTCAAACACCCCACAACTCTGACATTTAAATTCGTACAGTGGCATTTCTTTGCTTAAATTCTGTTGAGTTGCTGTTTACACTGAGCCATTGAACACTCTGTTGGGCTGGAACGTTCCAACGCCCTAACGGAATAGCTGTTATGTCGGCAGAATATCCATATCAAAAATTTCGGTTGGAATTGCTAGGGTACAGCAGGCATTGGGAATATCAACAATGCCACTGACTCTGCCTTCAACGGGAGCACAACTCAATAACAGGTATGCCTGCTCACCTGTAAAACCAAACTTTTTCAGATATTCGATCGCATTCAAACAGGCTCGCCGATAGGCAATGTGAACATCCATGTAGTACTGTTTGCCGGTAAACTCATCCACTGAGATGCCCTCAAACACTAGATATTCCGAGAATCGAGGTTCGACTGGACCCGGTTTGAAAATGGGATTCACCAGGCTATATTTCTCAACCCCACCCTTAATGATGTCTATGTGGAGATCAATATAGCCCGACATTTCGATCGCCCCACAAAAGGAAATCTCCCCATCCCCTTGAGAGAAGTGAATATCGCCCATCGACAACTTCGCTCCTTCCACATACACCGGGAAGTAAATCCGTGTCCCTTTTGACAGGTTTTTGATGTCGCAGTTACCGCCATGTTCACGCGGCGGCACAGTCCGGGCAGCTTCAGCGGCAACCCGGTCATAATCAGACTTGGGCAACGTTCCCAAAATCGCATTATTGGGGTTTGGTAACGCGGCTAAAACAGGTTTGTCGCCCGAAAGTCCTGTTCCATAGGTGCGTAAGTCAGGTGCCGTTGCAACTAATTCAGATTCCCGTTTATTCCAGGTTGCTAATAACTCATGGGAAGGCGCACAACCAATTAAACCAGGGTGAATAATGCCTGCAAATTTAACATTGGGAATGTGTCTGGAAGAGGTATAAATCCCCTGAAAATCCCAAATGGCTTTTGCAGCTTTGGGGAAGTGGTCGGTCAAAAAACCACCGCCATTTTCCTTCGCAAAGATTCCCGTAAAGCCCCACTCATCGCCTTGGAGTGCCCCAATGTCGAGCAGGTCAACGACCAGAATATCGCCCGGTTCAGCCCCGTTGACCCAGATTGGTCCACTCAACACATGAACAACGGTCAGATCCACATCTTGAATATCGGTTGGGTCGTCACTATTTTTGATTTGCCCATCCGTCCAGTCCTTACACTCAATCCGAAATACCTCACCCGGATTGACAGAAACAACGGCTGGAATATCAGGATGCCAGCGATTATGCCCTGGCAGTTCCTGCTGATCCATTGGCTTAGTCAGATCGACCTGAAAGAGTGTTTTTGGCATTCAATCACCCCTATTCCTATGAATGGCTATTCATAGGCTTGACGACGTTCTGACTCTAGTGTTTGAATATCCAGACAATCTGTAAGATCGACTACATCTTCACAGACCTTATTTAGTAGCCAGAAGGATTTTCCCAATCTGGCTTTTGGTTCCTGAATTCTTACAAAAGGTTTTCTGTTTTCCCCAAATTTGTGTCCCCAATGGTATTTTGACTACGAAATAATTGTTTAGATTCTGTGCAGTTAGCTAGTTCTTCCCAGGGTTTGCCAGAGTCTCGCGGTTGGCATGGCAACTTACAGCTTGTCTTTGCGAGTCAAAATGAAGCAACCCAACTGATCCACGAACAGGTGCAGGCACCCCTCAAGGTTCAGCGACCGTTTTACCCAGAGGGGGCAGACGTTTGCCATAGTGCCATCTTGCATACGGCAGGCGGGATTGTGGGGGGCGATCGCCTCTCGCTTCAGGTACAGCTACAACCCAATGCCCATGCGCTACTGACCACGGTTGCCGCCGCTAAAATTTACCGCAGCAATGGGTTAGAAGCGACTCAAACAATCCAGCTAGACGTTGCCGCTGGTGCCTGTCTGGAATGGTTGCCGCTGGAAACGATTGTATTTAATCAGGCAATCTATCGGCAGAATATTCGGGTAGAATTGGCTCCCGGTGCAACGTGGTTAGGATGGGACATGACCCGGTTTGGGCGGAGTGCCAGAGGGGAAAAATTTTTGGCAGGGAACTGGCGATCGCATACCGAAATCTGGCAACAGGGAAAACCGTTGTGGATTGACCGCCAGTGGCTTCCCGGCAGCGAGGAAGTTTTCCACAGTCCCCACGGGTTAGCAGGATGTCCAATTGTTGCAAGTTTTGCGTTTGTGGGGCGATCGGTGGAACCTGATCTGGTTGAAAAAGCCCGCAGCCTCTGGCAGGGAAGTTCTGGCGAAATCGGTGTTACTCGCTTAGTGTCAGGTTTACTCTGCCGCTATCGGGGTAGTTCTACAATGGAGGCGCGTCAGTGGTTGATTGCCGTCTGGCATCTGGTCCGAACTCATTATTTGCATCGACCTGCTTGCATTCCCCGCGTCTGGCAACTGGAGCAAAGGTATCCATTATGAACCGTACCCTCCCAATTGAACTGCCCTTTGCCCAAATTGAAGCGTTTTGCCGCCGCTATCCAATTCGTAAACTCTCCTTGTTTGGCTCCATTTTGCGGGATGACTTCAAGCCAGAAAGTGATGTGGACATGCTGGTCGAATTTACTCCAGGTGCGAAAATTGGTTACTTTGAATTGGTGAGAATGGAGATTGATTTGACTGAAATCGTCGGTCGTAAGGTTGATTTGAGAACGCCGATGGAACTGAGTCAGTACTTTCGACAAAGAGTTCTGGATGAGGCTGAGACAATTTATCTACTTGGATGATTCAAGTCATCTGAAACATATGCGGGATGCCGCTCAGAAAGCGATTCAATTTACTCAAGGTAAAACCCGAAACGATTTAGAATCAGACGAAATGCTGGCACTGAGTTTGGTCAAATGCATTGAAATTCTGGGCGAAACAGCCTCTAGAATTACGTGGGAAAAACAGCATCAATTCTCCCAGATTCCCTGGACTGAAATTATTGGGATGAGAAACCGATTAGTTCATGCTTATTTTCAGATCAATTTTGATGTTGTCTGGGATACTGTTACTCGAAACCTGCCTGCAATTCTGCCGGAGCTTGAGAAGATGATCGCTGATGAGGAGGAGAACTGACTATGCAACTGACCCCGCAGGAAAAAGACAAATTACTGATCTTTACCGCTGCGCTCCTGGCAGAACGCCGCAAGGAACGGGGCGTGAAACTCAATTACCCGGAGGCGATCGCCTATATCACCGCTGCCATTCTGGAAGGGGCAAGGGATGGTCGCAGTGTGGCTGATTTAATGAGCTATGGTACTACGCTGCTGAAGCGAACCGATGTAATGGAAGGCATTCCCGAAATGATCCATGAAGTGCAGGTAGAAGCGACTTTTCCCGATGGAACCAAGCTAGTTACGGTGCATAACCCAATTCGTTAAGGGCAATTCGTTAAGGCTTCAAGATGGGATCTGGATTAACAGCAACGATTATTTCGGCGGCGATCGCGACTGTATTTGCGGCGGTTGGTTGGGTCGTCAATCACATTTTAACTGGCTATCGCGATAGACAAAATCAACAGTCCACCGCTTCCCTCAAACACATTGAACGGCAGCTTGAGGAATTATACGGACCATTGGCTTTTCTAACCTGGGAAGGTCGGCGCACCTACGAGGACTTGAAGGAAATCCTGGAACGCGGTCATTCTGAGAACATCTTTCCTTTAAGAAATGAACAGGAACGAGATACCTGGCTGTTTTGGTTGGAAAAGGATCTTTTTCCCCGCCATAACAAAGTCCAGGAGTTACTGATGTCAAAAACCCATTTGATTGAAGGCTCCAAGATGCCAGATAGTTACATTAAGTTTCTGGACTATCACAACGCTCTAAAAATCGATCACCTGCGATGGCAAGAACAAGGGATTGAATATCCTCCGAAACCCAGAGTTTCATTTCCTTACGAATTTGAAAATGACACGCTATCCGCGTTTGAAAGCTTGAAAAAACAACATGCCCGCTATCTCAAAAAACTATCTCAGAAGTAACGCATTAGACGTGATTTTTCCGAATGGCACCAAGCTTGTCGCTGTTTGCAATTCAACTCTGTAGGCTGGTGATATGTATTGCCTCTATGATTTTTTGCCTTCAGGTAATGGTTACAAGGTTCGCCTTCTACTCACTCAATTGAGGATTCCGTTTGAACGGATTGAAGTCAATATTTTGAAAGGAGAAACCCGTACACCTGAGTTTTTAGCCAAAAATGCGAATGGGCGAATTCCACTCCTGGAAATTGAGCCAGATGTTTTCTTGTCTGAGTCGAATGCAATTCTAATTTATTTAAGTGAAGGAACTTCTTACTTACCCAGCGATCGCCTGGAACGAGCGTATGTGATGCAATGGTTGTTCTTTGAACAATACAGCCATGAACCCTACATTGCCACTTCCCGATTTTGGCTATCTCACGGTATGGCAGCGCAAAAGCAGCAAGCGTTAGCAGAAAAGCAAGCACCCGGTTATGCCGCGTTAGGTGTGATGGAACAGCGGCTCAAAGACCATCCATTTTTGGTGGGCGATCGCTATACCATTGCCGATATTGCTTTATTTGCCTACACTCATGTCGCAGATGAAGGTAACTTTGATCTCAGTTCCTTTGCCGCGATTCAAGCCTGGATTCAGCGAGTACAGGCACAACCTGATTACATTCCAATTACCCAACCATAAAACCAACGGAGAAAACAACAAATGATTCCTGGTGAAATGTTGATCCATGAGGGCGAAATTGAACTGAATGCCGGACGGGAAACCGTGACACTGACCGTTGCCAATACGGGCGATCGTCCAATCCAGGTTGGTTCCCATTTTCATTTTTACGAAGTCAACGCTGCCCTTGAGTTTGACCGGGAACAAGCCAGAGGTTTTCGTCTGAATATTCCAGCGGGAACGGCAGTGCGCTTTGAACCGGGAGATGAAAAAGCAGTGACACTGGTTGCTTTAGTGGGGAGTCGGGAGGTGTATGGCTTGAATAACAAAGTGGGGGGTGCTCTGGATAGCGAACATTAAACAGGCAACAAGCAAGAACCAGCAGAAGCTACGCTGATGACTTGTGAAGTATACATTAGTGGCATGTTGCAATGTTTATTGCTCTATATTCCTCAAAATCTAATTCGGAGATGGTCAGTCAGATTTTATTTAGGTTGCCAGACTCAAGGATGGTTTGGCATTTTGAAAGTTTTGCTTTACACATTTGGTTGGCATTCTGTTTGGCGATCGCACGATGATTCATGTCTAAAAACTGAAAGTTTAGGTTTTTGAGACTTTCTACTTTGCAGGAGTTAGTTATCTTTACTAACTAAACGCGATAGAACCAACTCCATTCTCATGAGCTTTCAGGAAGCTACTAATCTGGCTCTTCTGCTAATCCTACAGGCTCACACTTCTATGCCGAAGACTAATAGCAACCGTTTTTCCGTCAGGGCTAAAGGCAGCAGATATAGTTGGAGGAATCTCAACAGGTCTATCAATTAGCCCGCCCCATTTTTCTTTCCTCTCCCCTTTCTTGCTCCTAATTCTTTCCCAATAGTGCTTTCAGCTACAGTCATCTGGTCAGACTCATTCAAAAATAAAGGATTATCGACTGCCGGTTGGCTCTGAGCTTTCTTTACCCCATGAAACCTCGAATCATTGTTTGCGGCTTGGGTCCCACTGGGTACGCAATCCTGCGGTTACTGCGGCAACAGGGGGCGCAGGTTGTTGGCATTAACGATCAATCCCTCTCCGGTGACAACGGGGATATAATTGTTGGCGATATGAGATCAGCGGCGACGCTCATAGCCGCCGGTATTCGAGAGGCGCAGACCATTGTTCTGGCAAGTAGCGAAGATGGGCTGAACCTGGCTGTACTGATGCAAGCGCGTATATTGAATCCCCGCGTTCGGATTGTCAATCGTTTGTTCAATACGAGTTTAGGGGATCGGCTCGATAATACCCTGCCTGACCACATCACGATGAGTGTTGCGGCATTGGCGGCTCCAATTTTTGCTTTCTCAGCCATGGGGAATGCGGCGATTGGGCAACTGCGGCTGTTCAATCAGACTTGGCCCATCCATGAAGAGTACATTACGACTGATCATCCCTGGGTAAGGCGGAAGTTGAGCGATCTCTGGGACGATCGCGAGCGCATGTTGATCTACTATTTACCCGTTGACGAACACATTGATCTGGTGACGGCTGTAATGCGGGGAATGTGGCTGCAACCCGGCGATCGCCTGATTGTGGGAACGAAACCGGGGGTGCGTCAAAGTAAGCGATCGCTGACCCAACGGTTGGCTAAATTGCCCACTGCCCTCAAGTACCTGCGGCAACACAGTCAGGCGCTCCTGATCAGTACTCTGTTGCTGCTGGTCACCATTAGTATTGGCACCCTCACCTATCTCACCTCCATCCTGCAAACCTCTCCCATTGATGCCCTCTACTTTGCCGTTAGTTTGATTACCGGCGCAGGCGATAATTTGATTGCGGTTGAACATCTGCCCGATCATCTAAAGCTATTCACCATTTTTGTCATGTTGGTTGGGGCAGCAGTCATTGGGCTTTCCTATGCCCTGCTGAATGATTTTATCCTGGGTACCCGGTTTGATCGGTTTTGGGAGGTGGCGCGGATTCCCCAGAAAGGGCACTTTATTGTTTGTGGTCTGGGGGGTGTGGGGGTGCAGATTGTCAATCACCTCTATAGCTGTGGGCATGAAGTGGTGGTGATTGAACAAGATGCCAACTGTCGCTTTCTCACAACTGTACGGTCGATGAAAGTTCCAGTGGTTCAGGGGGATGCCAGTCTTCCGGCAACCCTGAAAGCGGCAAACTTTGATCAGGCTCAGGGAATTCTGGCGGTCACCAGTAATGACACGGCAAACCTGGAAATTGCTCTAAATGCCAAAGGCTTGAACCCAAAAATATCGGCGATCGTGCGCTATCAGGATCCAGAATTTGCCCACATGGCGCAGCGGGTATTTGAATTTGAAGCAGTGCTGAGTCCAGCCGAATTGGTTGCTCCAGCCTTTGCGGCGGCGGCTCTAGGGGGACGCATCTTAGGCAATGGCATGGCGGCAGATAGTCTCTGGGTTGCCCTCGCAACCGTCATCACACCGGGTCATCCCTTCTGTGGTCGGCGGGTACAGGATGTGGCAATGGAGGTGGATTGTGTGCCGATGTATGTCGTCACTCGCTGTCAGACGGTTCACGGTTGGGATTTGCTGAATGTCTGTTTGAGTGCTGGGGATGTCCTGTATTTGACGATGCCTGCTGGACAGCTACAGTTGTTGTGGCGATCGGTGCCGTCGCAGTATATGACTTCGGCGTGAAGGGTGAGGGGAGAAAGTGCTCATTGTGGATAGGGTAATTTCGTTATGATGACAAGCGATCGCCCTGACAAAGAAGTATCTAGGCGAGAGGCGATCCTGCATTAGGAGATGAGATCGCAGTGCAGCCCTCAGCTAATGGCTTTCTAGCCAAATCTCCAGTTCGGCAAGGGTGGAGAAATTCAGCAGAGCGATCGCCAGTGCCTCTAGCTGGGTCAGGCTCAACTGGTAAATGCGATCGCGGATGTCATCCGGTAACTGCCCAACTCGTCGCTCCAACAGCAGCAGAATCAGCGATCGCTGCCCTTCTTGCTGTCCTTGTTGCCGCCCTTGTTGGATGCCACGCTCAAAGCCAATTTCTTCCACGCTTGTGATGTAGGGCACCTTGCGTTCCTCCTCGTAAGCCTTCAACTCTAACCAGAATGCTTGCTTTAACCCCTCTGGCAAAATCATAACCCAATCAATGAACTTGAACAGATTCACCACGTCCCGACGGCTGTAGCCCGCTTCATACAAGCGCCGAACCAGGCTCAGTTTCCACTCCTTACGCTGGCTGGCATGACGCTTCGTTTCCTGTGCCTTCAAATGCGCCATCACTACCGTGGCAAAGGGATTAGGGCTGACTTCTAAGGTTGCCCATTGGGCCTGGTAGTCGAGGAGTTTGACGGTGTCGAACTGAAACGACAGATGTGTGCCGGGATAGCTGAACTCATAACGGTTCGGTCGCCAATCTGCCCTGGCATCACACAAGATGGCTAAACTGACCGCAGGCTGGCGAAATCGATCAAAGATCCGCAGGGCATAAACAAACATCCGTTCGGCAAAATTAGCTTCTGGTTTGGCTTGCACCTCGACATGCAGCAGTAAGAACAGTTCCTTCCCTCGTTTACGCCAAACTTTGACCAGCAGATCAGCATAGCGTTTGCCCGTTTCCGTATCGGGGGCAATCTGCTGGAATTCTTTGTCCAGAAACTCTGGTGGTTGCTTCCAGTCAATCAAGGGATGCAAGTCAGGGAAGAAAAAGGCGATCGATTCCTGAAAGTAGAGGCGCAAAATGTCCTTCCAGGGAGAGTCTTGGTCTGAGCGTGGTATGGACATTGGCAATCAACCATTCGTCCCAGGAGAGTAGGTGTTTTGTATGGGGTGGACGCTCCTTCACGCTGGCTCAACAGGGCTGGAGCATGGGAGGGAGTGCGATGCTAAGGAGAGGCTCCCTCACTCCACCAAAAACCGATACTGCTGTAAACTTCCGATTCCCGTGCCTGAAGTCAGGTTGTACTGTAAAGGAGTAATCGTGATGTAGTTGTCTCGGATTGCTTGTACATCTGTGGGGGCTTGCTCTGCCAGGTCTGAGGTTTCTTCCACGTCTTCTAATAGTTCGCCAGCCAGCCAGTAGTAGGTTTTGCCGCGCGGGTCAATCCGCTTTTCAAACACATCTACATACCGTCGAATGCCCTGGCGGGTGATAGTGACTCCCGCGATCGCCCCTGCCTCCACCGCTGGCACATTTACATTCAGCAGCAATAGCTCGGAAAGAGGCTGCTGAGCAAACTGGTCAACCAGGGATACGGCAAAGGCAGCAGCGGGTTCAAAGTCACGGGATATAAAACTACACAGGCTGAAGGCAATACTGGGAATTCCCTCAATCAAACCTTCCATTGCAGCGGAAACGGTTCCAGAGTAGAGGACATCCGTACCCAGGTTAGAGCCGTGGTTGATACCAGCCAGCACCAGATCGGGGGGACTGTCTAACAATGCCCAAAGCGCCAGCTTGACACAATCCGCCGGAGTGCCAGAACATGCCCAGGCTTTGACTGCTGGATGAAATAGAGACTCCACAACCTCTGCCCGGATTGGTTGATGCAGGGTCAGCCCATGCCCTGTCGCCGATCGCTCCTGGTCAGGGCAGACTACGGTTACCTCATGTCCTGCTTCCGCTAAACGGTTCGCCAGTGAACGAAGCCCCAAAGCAGAAACACCATCATCATTACTAATCAGTAGCTTCATCCGTTACTAACAGCCAACCACTTACAACCAACCACTCTAACCCCTTCCCCCTTTCCTACGACCTTTATTCTGCCCTGGGGATCTCTACCACCTGACCTCTGACTCCTGACCCCTACCACCTAATTCTTAATCCCAGTCGTCGCAATACCTCGAATAAACTGGCGTTGCCCCAACAGGAAGAGTAAAACAACCGGAACGGTGGCAATTACCACAGCCGCCATCATCAGCGACCAGCTATTGGTAAACTGTTCCTGAAACTCTGCTAGGGCAAGCTGGACTGTTCTTAGCTCTGGTCGGGTGGTAAAGACTAGAGGCTTAAACAGGTCATTCCACTCCCCAATAAACGTAAACAGAAATAGTGTCACCAGCGCCGGACGTGCTAGAGGTAACATGACTCGCCACAGAATTTGCAGTCGGTTCGCCCCATCGATCGCGGCGGATTCCTCCAGTTCAACCGGAATCGTTTGAAAATATTGGGTCATCAAAAAGATGCTGAACCCATTCACAGCAGTGGGCAAAATCAAGGCAGCATAGGTGTTGATCAGGTGCCCCCACTTCAGCACCAGGAAAATTGGGATGACCAGCATTTGAAAGGGAATCACCAGCGTTGCCAGAACAATCAGCAAAATCGCTTTCCTACCCCGAAACCGAAGCCGCGCCAGGGCATAACCTGCCAGGGCTGAAGTAATCATTTGAAACCCGGTGACGGCGATCGCAACCAGGGCTGAGTTAGCAAAGGCAACCAAAAAATTTCCTTTGGACCAGGCATTCTGATAATTCTGCAAGGTCCAGCCTGTTTTTGGCATTCCGGGAATTACTTCGGGTAATGAAAAAGAGGTAACGATCACAACGACCAGGGGCAGCAATACCAAGCCAGCCCCAATAGTCAGTAGCGTCAAGCTAAGTAGGGACGATCGGTTAAACTGAATTCTCTGGCTAGCGAAGGGAGTAGAACCAGGTTGAGTTTCAGGCATGGTCGGTAACTTGACAATTAAGGAGGGAGAGAAAATATTCAGTCAGGAAACCCTAAGTTCTTAAGTTTGGAAATCGTGGCTGAATCTTGAGCTGGTTAGTCGATTTCCTTCATGTAACGAGCTAAAGTGATACAAGTATGAGTTTGACATCTTTCAGTTAAAGACACCCCCTTTATCCTGAACCTACTGTCCTAGCGCCGAGTTGGGTATCGGCTATATTTGTGAGGAGATAAGAGACCTATGCCGCAGCTTGAGGCTACAGCAGCGATCGACTTCCAGAGTGAAACCTACAAAGATGCCTACAGTCGAATTAATGCGATCGTAATTGAAGGTGAACAAGAGGCAAACGAGAACTACCTGAAGCTGGCAGAGTTGCTGCCAGAAAGTAAAGATAGCCTACTCAATCTGGCAAAGATGGAGAGCCGTCACAAAAAGGGATTTGAAGCCTGTGGGCGGAATTTGAGCGTAACACCAGATATGGAGTTTGCCCGTCAGTTTTTCTCCCGGTTACATCAAAACTTTCAGGATGCCGCTGCTCAGAACAAGGTTGTGACTTGTCTGTTAATTCAATCTCTGGTGATCGAATGCTTTGCGATCGCCGCTTACAACATCTATATCCCTGTCGCGGATGACTTTGCCCGCAAAATCACCGAAGGGGTTGTCAAAGATGAGTATAGTCACCTCAACTTTGGAGAAGAATGGCTAAAAGCCAACTACGAATCTTCAAAAGAGGAGTTAGAAATCGCTAATCGCCAGAATTTGCCGATTGTCTGGCAAATGCTCAACCAGGTGGAAGACGATGCCCGCGTTCTTGGTATGGAAAAAGATGCACTGGTTGAAGATTTCATGATCGAATACGGCCAGGCATTAGGCAATATCGGATTTAGCAATCGCGATGTCATGCGCCTATCTGCGATGGGGCTGGCAACCATCTGATCAATGGGTTTATGGGGACGGGGTTGCGTGGAGTCTTCCACGCACAGTGTTATTTATGCTAGTGAAAAGCTCGTCCTCAGCTTGTATCAAGCCAATTAATCATTCCTATCAGAAGTTCATATCATTGCTCATCCCAGATTTGGGAATGGATTGGTAGCTTTAGGTACTATCCCTTCCGTTTTTATGACGTTTGCTCTTCATACACCTTGCTTCAATCCATTCCATACAATTTATAGAGTTGTCCATGTTCGGTCTAATCGGTCATCTTACCAGCCTGGAACATGCCCAGGCAGTTGCTAAGGAATTAGGTTATCCAGAGTACGCGGATCAAGGACTGGATTTTTGGTGCAGCGCACCGCCACAAATCGTTGACACCATCAAAGTAACAAGCCTTACGGGTCAAATCATTGAAGGTAAATACGTCGAGTCATGTTTTTTACCAGAAATGTTGGCTGCTCGACGGATTAAAGCCGCGACTCGCAAGGTAATTAATGCAATGGCACACGCTCAGAAGCATGGTATCAACATCACAGCTTTGGGCGGGTTTTCATCGATTATTTTTGAGAATTTCAATCTGGAGCAGATCAAGCAAGTTCGCAATGTAATTCTAGACTTTCAACGATTCACAACCGGCAATACCCACACGGCTTACATCATTTGCCGTCAAGTCGAGCACGCAGCCAAGCAGCTAGGAATTGACCTCTCCAAGGCAACCGTTGCCGTTTGTGGAGCTACTGGAGACATTGGCAGTGCGGTCTGCCGCTGGTTAAATGAACGGACCGATGTGGCAGACCTATTGCTGATTGCTCGCAACCAGGAGCGGCTAAAAGCGCTGGAAGAGGAACTGGGACGGGGCAAAATTATGGAGTTAGCTGAGGCGCTGCCGCAGGCAGACATTATTGTATGGGTTGCCAGTATGCCCAAAGGAGTTGAAATTGATCCTTCTGCCCTGAAGCACCCTTGCTTATTGATTGATGGTGGTTATCCCAAAAATTTAGCGACCAAAATCCATCATCCTCAGGTGCATGTTTTGAATGGTGGCATTGTGGAACATTCTCTGGATATCGACTGGAAAATCATGACCATCGTCAATATGAATGTGCCCGCTCGCCAGTTGTTTGCTTGCTTTGCAGAATCTATGCTGCTGGAGTTTGAAAAGTGGCACACCAATTTTTCTTGGGGACGGAATCGGATTACGGCTGAAAAAATGGAGCAGATTGGTGGAGCATCGGTCAAACATGGGTTTAGACCTCTATTGCTGGAGGAACATCAAGTCAGGAGTTAGCCCTTAGAGCGTGGAGTGTCTCCACAACCTCTTAAAATGACAATGGTGTGAATGTGCTGTATTTTCACTCCTCGCTCCTGATTTCTAAATTCCCCCACTATGGCAACGACCGAACGCAAACCGATTCTTCTTGATTTTGAAAAACCACTGGCAGAACTAGAGGCACGGATTACCCAGATTCGTGAACTTGCTGAAGAAAATGACGTCGATGTCTCCGATGAGATTCAGCAGCTTGAGTCACGGGCAATGGAACTTCGGCAAGAAATTTTTAGTAGCCTGTCTCCTTCCCAGCGGCTTCAAGTCGCCCGTCATCCTCGCCGTCCCAGTACGCTTGACTATATTCAGGCAATCAGCGATGAGTGGATCGAAATGCACGGCGATCGCGGTGGCTTTGATGATCCCGCAGTCGTAGGTGGGGTTGCCCGTTTGGCGGGTCGTCCGGTGATGATGCTGGGTCAGCAGAAAGGACGGGATACGAAAGACAATATTGCGCGCAAATTTGGCATGGCATCACCCGGAGGATACCGCAAAGCGATCCGCTTGATGGATCATGCCAATCGATTTGGAATGCCGATTCTGACGTTCATTGACACTCCGGCTGCCTGGGCAGGATTGGAAGCCGAGGAGTTTGGGCAAGGAGAGGCGATCGCCTACAACCTGCGCGAGATGTTTCGATTTGAGGTGCCCATCATCTGTACCGTGATTGGGGAAGGTGGTTCTGGGGGGGCATTGGGCATTGGTGTCGGCGATCGCCTGTTGATGCTGGAACATGCGGTCTACAGCGTTGCACCACCAGAAGCCTGCGCAGCTATCCTGTGGCGGGATGCCGGGAAAGCCTCTCAAGCAGCCGAAGCATTGAAGATTACAGCTCCAGACTTAAAGCAACTGGGCATTATTGATGAGATTTTGCCGGAACCAGTTGGGGGTGCTCACTCTGACCCGCTGAAAACCACCGAAATTTTGCGTGAGGCACTACTGCGGCACCTGAACGATTTGACCCAGATAACAGGACAACAGCGGCGAGATCTGCGGTATCAAAAATTCAGGGTGATGGGGATTTTTAGCGAACTTTCTGCATGAGTATAGTTCGCCATCTTGTTCACTTCCCTGCCAAAACAGAAAATCTGAGTGATATAATAGTTTTGTAACAAATGTTCACAATCTATGATGGCTGATGGTTCGTTTGTGGTTGTTGCTAGTGTTCTGTCAAGAATTATTTTGTAGGTTGGAAAACCCCAAAATAATAATCCTTTTCGATCCCAGACTCACAAACATAAGGTTGATGAACCGCTAGTTTAATGCAGGCTTTATACCTATGTCATTTTTATTGAATCTTGTGAACGGCGAATCCGCCAGCCAGCAATCTGATTGCCAAGGATTGAACGGGGTTTTTTGTGAGCAATTTTCTCAGATTTTAATCTCCCATTCATCAGCTTCTTTTAGGTTTAAGTTCGGTCTAGTTTGTTAGCGATGTCCACCGCGATCGCAAGACTCAGAACATTTCAGGCTTTAGGACCTTAATTTGTTTCATGACTTCCCAACCAGAACAGCGTGCTCTCATTACTGGAGCCAGCAGTGGAATTGGCAGGGCAACTGCCCTTGCGTTTGCCCAGGCTGGAATTCATCTGGCACTCGTTAGCCGCACCCAATCCAAGCTGGATGCTGTTGCTCGTGAAGTGTCTGACTTTGGGGTAGAGGTCAAGGTCTATCCTCTTGATCTGTCTCAGGTGGCTCAGGTGAAGGATCGAGTGGGGGCGATCGCTGCCGATTTCGGTGCAGTCGATGTTTTAGTGAATTGTGCCGGTATGGGCTATACAGGTTCCCTGGCAGAGACTTCTTTACAGGACTGGCAACGGGTTATTGACCTCAACCTGACCAGTGTTTTTCAGTGCATTCAAGGCGTTTTGCCTGGAATGCGTCAGCAACAGCGAGGCATCATTGTTAATGTTGCCTCCGTTGCTGGACACCAGGTTTTTCCTGATTGGGGAGCCTACTGTGTCAGCAAGTTTGGTCTGGTCGCCCTCTCCAAAACCCTGGCAGTAGAAGAACGCGCCCACGGCATTAGGGTTGTGACCCTTTCTCCTGGTTCGGTCAATACAGAGATTTGGGATTCTGATACAGTCCATGCTGATTTTGACCGCACTCTCATGTTGACGCCTGAAATTGTCGCTCAGTCAATTCTTTATACTGTTCGGTTACCTGAACAGGCGGTCATTGAAGAACTGCGGCTAATGCCCAATGTGGGTACGTTTTAGAGTTTTCTGGTGTTTCTACCTGTTCCCTTTCGGCTTTGCCAAATCTCATCCACTTTCGGCTCTGCCGAATCTCATCCACTTTCGGCTCTGCCGTAGCTTGTCTATTTGTTCACGCACCCCTACCTTTGAATTACCATGACTACCGCTTCTGCTAACGGTTTCAACGGCTCCCAACCCTCTTCTATGAAAGCTTCAGCCCTTGAGACCCGCCCCGATCGCAACACTTTGAATGGGCAGCAAGAACCCAAGCTCCAAAGACCTCCTGAAGAAATCCAGGATGACATGGTAGATGCTGTAAGGACTCTTCTATTGGGAGTTGGCGAGGATCCAGAGCGGGAAGGCTTACTCAAAACACCCAAACGAGTCGCAGAGGCAATGCGATTTCTGACCAGCGGTTATCAGCAGTCCCTGGAAGAAATTGTGAACGGCGCAATTTTTGACGAAGGACACAACGAAATGGTGCTGGTGCGTGACATTAACGCCTTCAGCCTCTGCGAACACCACATGTTGCCCTTCATGGGTAAAGTCCATGTGGCTTATATCCCGAACCAAAAGGTTGTGGGGTTGAGTAAACTGGCACGCATTGTTGAGATGTATTCTCGTCGGCTTCAGGTACAGGAACGTCTGACGCGCCAAATTGCTGAGGCAGTGCAAGAAATTCTTGAGCCTCAAGGGGTTGCAGTCGTGATGGAAGCTACCCACATGTGTATGGTGATGCGCGGTGTGCAAAAGCCTGGTTCTTGGACTGTGACCAGTGCAATGGTTGGGGCGTTTCAGGAAGACCAAAGAACCCGCGAAGAGTTCTTGAACTTGATTCGTCACCAACCTGCGTTTTGGTAGATGGTGCTGAAAGCAGTATGAATTGGAACGAAATTTCAATTCATACAACTCTCAATTCATATCCACAATCAGCAACGCCTTTTCTAAAACGGCGGAGTAAATAGCCCTCCAGACCTCCGAGGTTTTTAAAAACTTCGGAGGTCTAAGCCTATTTTTTCTTATTGCTTTTTTTGGAAATGCTTTTTGCCCCTCCAAAACCACGGGCAGGTTGGACAATGGGCTTGGCAGCTTTCTCTTTTAGTTTTTCTGCATCTAGCGCTGTGCGGAGTTCGTAAACTTCTGAGCGACTAATCATACCCAGATCGTACTGGATATCAATCCAGTCTCCGGCAATGCTTAAATCGACTCGTTTGGCAGCAAATGCCCGTTTCATGACGGGTGCTGATTCTACAGCTTTAAGGTCAAGCAGGTAACTGACCAGAAAACCATTAATTTCCGGGCTTGTTTTCGTGAACTGCTCAAGCTGTTGGGTCAGGACAGCTACACAGTCTGACCGAGCACCGGGATTCAATGTACCGATTTTCTCCAGGCAGTGTCCTGAGACAATACGGGAAAAGGGAAGGTGAGATGAGTCTGCCAAAAAGGTTTGAAGGGCAGGAATCGCTGGTGCCCCAATCATTCCAAAGACAACTGGAATTTCTTCGTTAAACCAGTCGTCTTCGCTCATTTCATCAAACATCTCAAGCAGGGGAGCGATCGCTGCCTCCGCCTTCAGTTGCCCTAATGCTCGCCATGCATGGGTGGGTGCCCATACTTCCAAACTCTCCGGTCCAGAACAGTTCAAGTCCTCATCGGTTACCATTCGGATCAAGTCAGGAATATGTTCTGATTCCAGACCAAACTTTTCTACATAGTTGATCCAGTCACGCTTTAGCTTGCACTCACCTATAGAGAGGAATTGATCGATGGGGGCTGAAAAATGGCTTCAGTCATGGCGGTTTAAAGATCGATATAGAATGGGAAGTTCGTTTTCCTAAAAGTTTGGCATCAGGCACTCCAGGTTTCAAGCAAAGTTTTTTTTGGGTTCTCCTTTAAACCTCATCCAAGTTGAGAACTGGAGATTTTTCCAGGAAAAACTACGGGTTTCTAAGTTGGTGAGGTTTATTGTCTGAGTTTATCGAATGTCCTTAATAGTGACAGATGCACTAATCACACTGGCAGCCTGTGACTTTGAGCAACTGGTTCAGTTTTATCAGCAATTTCTCTGCCAGGAGCCTGTGATATATAGAAACGGCATTTATGCTGAATTTCGCTTACCCGGTGTGAGATTAGGAATCTTTCGACCGAGAGGAGGGCAGGGGAGCGAGGGGGGGCGGAGCCAGGGGGGTAATTTAGCTGTGAGCCAAGCTTCAATAGTGAATCAACAATTTTCCACTGGAATGGCGTTGTGTTTGGAGGTAGGGAATCTGGAAGCCGCGATCGCTCATCTCAGCGATCTGGGTTATCCCCCTTTCAGTGAAATCATCACCGCTTCCCACGGACGAGAAATTGATGCTTGCGATCCAGAGGGAAACTGGCTGATTTTGCATGAAGCCTATCAACAGGCTTAGACCTCGGAGGTTTTGAAAAACCTCCGAGGTCTGGGAAGCTGTAAGTGGAGCGAGGGCGGTATCCTAAGCTTGATAAAACCTTTCAACTTTCCACTCCCAACTCCTCCATCCCCTACAATCAAGATGTCAATTAAAGGGAGAGATAAGCTGTGACGGTGAAGTTTGGCGTAATTGTGTTTCCAGGCTCTAATTGCGATCGCGATGTTGCCTATGTCACCCGCACACTGTTGAACCAACCGACCCGGATGGTCTGGCACGAAGATAGCGATTTGTCGGATCTGGATGTGGTGATTGTGCCGGGGGGGTTTAGTTATGGAGATTACTTACGCTGTGGGGCGATCGCTCGGTTTTCACCAGCGATGAGGTCTGCCATTGACCATGCCCGACAGGGCAAGTTTCTATTAGGCATTTGTAATGGGTTTCAAGTGTTGACCGAAGCGGGTCTATTACCGGGAGCATTGGTGCGGAATCGGGATCTGCATTTTGTTTGCGATCGCATCCCTCTAAAAGTTGAACGAACCGATTTACCCTGGACTCAACACTATCAACCAGACGAAACGATTACAGTCCCGATCGCCCATGGTGAAGGCAGCTACTACGCTGACGCTAATACCCTGTCAGAGTTAGAAACAAATGGACAGGTGGTATTTCGCTACTGCACTATGGATGGAACAATCGACCCATCAAGCAATCCCAATGGGTCGTTAAACAACATTGCCGGTATCTGTAATCGCCAGGGCAACATTCTGGGTATGATGCCCCACCCAGAGCGTGCCTCTGACCCAGCGATCGGTGGAACCGATGGGATTCGCCTGTTTCAAGGGTTACTGGAAGCCGCGGTATTGCCGTCAATTCTAATGCAGTGAGTAATTATTTTGCAACATCTGACTGCAACGTAGGTTGGGTTTCGCTGGCGCTCTACCCAGCCTACGTTGCAGAACTTTTAGATTACTCTACTAACGCAAATTAATTGCCTGCGCGTTTTTACGGGCGTACTTTGTAACCTTGGACAAACCGACCTGATCCAGCATGAAGAGCATTTCGTTGTGGGCAGTAGGGTCTTTCTCACTGGCATCAGAAAGAGATCCCAACGCATCGTACCATAAGCCTTTCTGAGCATAGGCGCGGGCACGTTCCAACGTGGTCTTTGCGCCGGCTAGTTGCCGGGATAGATCAGAGGTAAGAGCAACTCGCGCCACAAACGACTGATTAAAGGCAACATAGTCAGACGGACGGTTTGGGTTACAGGCAACGGTCACCGACCAGCGGTACTCTTTACCAACGGCTAACTCTGGGGCATCCGGCGGCAAATCAACCCGCATAATTCCGGCTTTGTCTGCTTCAAGTGTCTTCTCAAATAGGGGCTTGGCTACTCCAAACTCAACCAGGGCAAACTTGGCAACTTTGGCATTCTCTAAATACCAGAAAAAGCTGGGACGGGCTGAAACGGTTTCCCCAATGTGGCGTTCTGGCACCAGCAGGCTCAGTTGAGCAGGTTGATCCTTTTGAAAACACCCCCGCGAACCTGTGCTATCAGTCCGTAGAATTGGCTTGGGACGCAAGGGAGGAGTGTAAACCGTTTGGGAGGCTGAAGCGGAAGCCGCCAGGGTGCCATGAAAACTACGGGATGAGATTTGACTTGGAGCGTTGAGGAAGCTTAGCGACTGCAAGATAAGAACAGCAGCGGCGGAGGTGATTAAGAAGCGGGGGGTAGCCATAGTGTTCCTCTGAGTTTTTAAGGGGAGGGATTTCTAGTCATCGAAAAATAGGGAACCCACTAGCAGCCTGCACCCAGTAATCTTACGGAGAACATAAGTAACACGTAAGTATATAGTAAATGCTTATTTTACTTTTTTCCCTTCAATACACTTATTTTAGTCATCCTTTCTCCGTGTTTCTGTCAAGACTTGATAAATTTTTGTCGGACGCTCACGCCCGCGGAGTTGTGCCGTGCCAATAATCTTGGTCAAAAATTCATCATTCAGGAGTTGATAGGTTTCTTCACTAATCAGGATGCGGCAAACTCCGCCAGATAAGGACTTGTCATAGCTTTCCAGTCGGGCTGCAACGTTGACGCTATCGCCGATTGTGGTGTAGTCAAGTCGTTGCCGACTGCCAACGGTGCCTGTGACAACCATACCAGTAGAAATACCGACTCGCATGCTGGTGGTCGGTAGCCCCTGGCTTTGCCATTTCAGATTCAGGGTATCCAGCGTGGCAGCCATGGAGATCGCGCATCGAACGGCTTGCTGGGCATCTTCGGCGATCGCCTCCGGGGTGCCCTGGGAAAGGAGGACCCCAAACACCGCCATGATGGAATCACCAATAAATTTATCCACAATGCCGCTGTAATCGAGGACTAGATCGCTCATGGCTGCCATGTATTCGTTCAGCCACTCCATTAAGGCTTCCGGCTCGATGCGTTCGGTAATACCACTGAAATCTTTAATATCGGTGAAGAGAACAGTAGCAGTCATTTTTTGCCCTGGCATGCGACCCTGTTTGAGAATCTGGTCGCGATCACGCCAGATGGCTTCTGCAATTTCAGGGTTAACATGTCGCCCAAACAAGTTCATCACGGTTTGGCGGTCTTCCCGTTCCTGGTAAGCGGCATAGCCAGTGAGGACGATCGCTGAACCTGCCAATGCCAGCGCCGGGGGCACCACCGGCACCCACCAACCACCCACAAATAGAAGGTAACAGCCCACCATCAGGCTTCCCTCCAGGGCAAACATACCTGCAATGGCAAAGCGGGGCGATCGCACTATCCAGCCCAGGGTTGCACCCACAAAAGACCAAACCACAATCCATCCATGCTCAACCCAATCAGCCCAGACCTGGATGTTCCGGCGGCCGTCCAGGGCAGCGCTCACCACCTGGCTGGTCAGATTTGCCTGAATTTCAACCCCTGACATGACTTGCGGCGAAATGATGGAAGTGCTGCTGAACGGGGTGAGGAAAAAGTCCTTCAGACTTTCAGCCGTAGACCCAATCAAAACAATGCGATCGCGCAGCAAATCGGGGGCAATTTTACCCTGCATCACATCGGTTAGAGAAACCCTATGCATAGTACCTGTCCCTCCCCGATAGTTGAGCAAAATCTGATAGCCCGCTGCATCTGCCCGGATGTAACTACCATCATTTTTCTCAAAGATTGGAAAAATACCCTGCCCTAGCTGCAAATATTCTGGATTAGTAGCGGCAGGTTGGGGGGTGATTCCCTCCCCTGCCAGATAAATGAGTGCCAGCCTCAGACCCAGGCTTTCCAGGTATGACTCTGTGTCTTGATCAGTCCAGTAAAGAAATCCCCGTCGAATTCGGTTGTCGCCATCCTGCAAAATATCGTTTGAGGCAATCTGCCCCAACTTTGACAGGGCTGCCGGGGCGGCAATGGGGATATCTTTTCTCCCTCCTTTTTTCTCAATCCCAATCAGGTTTGGTGTGGTTTTGAAAATCTGAACCAGCGCCTGATGACCCGGTTCTACGGGAAGATCTCGATACAGATCCAAGCCGATCGCCTTGGGCTTTTGCTGTCTTACCTGCTCCAGAAGCTTTGCCAATTCAGCATCTTTCATGGGCCAGTGCCCCAGATTTTTGATATCTGTATCGTCAATACCAATTATCACAATCCGGGTGTCGGGGGGTTCTGTCGGACGCAGCAGGAAGCTCCGATCCAACGCCATCCATTCAAACGGTTGTAACCAGCCCAATAGCCGCAGCAAAATCACAATTCCCGCTGCACTGGGAGCTGTAATCCAGACTCCACGCCATTTCCAAAGCTGTTTAGTCAGCGCTGCCCACATAACTGGTCACCAGGGAAGGAAGGGAGGGGCTGAAAATTTTTCCCCCATAAAATATCTTATCCGGGCGATCGCGAACGGATAAAGATACCAGCTTACAGCAGCTTTTGGATGAAGGCATCGCCCAAACAAGGGGCGGCGGGAAGGGGGAAGGTAGAGTTAAGAGTTAAAAGTTAAGAGTTGAAAGTTAAGTGCGAAGAATGAATATCTCCTTAGCTCAAAATTCTTAACTCTCAATTCTCAATTCCTCACTCCCTACCACCTACCGCCTCCACGCGGGATGAAGAGACTTTGGATTCAGTTTCGTCGCAAATGATATCCTGTGCTTTGGCGATCGCAGCCAGTTGCGTGTCGGTGCCTAAAACGGTTCGTCCATCCACAGTTTTTAAGAATCCCTGTGCCTCCTGAATGGGATCGCCCGGTTTCCAGGCTTTTGGAGTGGGTAGGGGCAGGAATTCTCTAGGGGTTGATGCTGGTTTTGTGGATTGGGTGGGATCGGAGCGATCGCCAATTGGACTCACTTCAACGACTTGATAGTCACTCTTCATCCAGTTGTCGGGATCGGCGGGTAGCCCTCCATTACCAGCAATCACAAAGCTGCCCTGTTCTACATTGCGCCGTGCCAGACAGCTTCCAGCAACAATTTGCTCTGGAGTGACAAAGTTTTCGGAGAGCTGGTCGAGGGAGTCTTCCAAAAAGCTGAAATCGGGAATACTCACTACCCCGCTGACCCCAAATCGGGAGGAGGCGGAAATATCAACCTGACCATTGCCCCGGAAGCGGGAAAAGTCTCGACCGGGGTTTTGCCCCACTGAAGCAAACAGATCGGCAATGAATAGGGGCGATCGAATCTCAATTCTGCCCCCCCTGCCATCCTCGGCATTTGCCAGAATATCGCTGTCTTCAAAGGCAGTAAAGATTCGACTGGCGCTGATGGAGATATTGCCACCCCCGCGATCGCCACTGAAAACACGGGTGCTGATCAGGCTGCTATTTTTTAATTCAATATCTCTGGCAGCAATGTTAATGTTGCCACCACCACCCTGTTCTGAAGAGGCGGAGATTTCTCCCCGATTTAGACGAACCCGATTATTGGTTTGAAGATTGATCGATCCGGCATTGCCTGCTCCGGCACTACGAGTAGTAATGCTGCTGCCGCTCCAGAGAAACAGGTTTTCTGCCTGGGCAAAAATCTGTCCAGCATCTCCCTGTCCTGCGGTAGAGGTGGAGATTTCAGAATTGTTCTGGAGTCTAATCTGCGGGGCTGACAAATTTATATTGCCTGCTGTCCCATTTCCTGTTCCTGTAGCACGGGCAACCACACCACTCTGATTGTTCAGGTTAATCGCGCGGCCAGCACTAATGCTCACGGTGCCTCCCTGTCCAGTTTCGGTTGAGGCAGAAATTTCGCTGTAATTGTTGAGTTGCAAGGTTTCCAGGACGGATAACTGGATGTTGCCACCACTGCCGGAAGCGGTTTCTGCTGCTAGTTTGGCACCGTTATTCAGGATGACGAACCGGGCATCAACAGTCAAATTGCCTGCATCGCCTGTGCCTGTGTTGCTGACCGTTACCTCTGCCCCATTTTGTACCAGCAGATTGGGGGTGAAGATAGACAGGCTGCCTGCATCCCCAGTCCCACTGGACTGAGTAGATAGACGTCCACCACTATTCAGATCGACGGATTGGGGAGCAAAGATGAACAGGGTTCCACCTGATCCAGAACTGCTAGTTGAGGCAGCAATCTCACCATTGGTGGCTACCCTGACCTGTCCGGCATTGATAACTAACTGCCCACCCGCCCCACTGCCACCTGTAGAGGCAGAAATTTTGCCGCTGGTTTCAACTCCAACCTGGTTAGCAGCGATCGCCAACTGCCCCCCTGTTCCTGTACCAAATGTAGAGGCAGCAATTTCCCCGCCAGACCTAACCAAAATCTGGTCTGCAACGATGATTAATTGCCCCCCATTTCCGCTACTGAAGGCAGAGGCAGCAATTTTGCCATTGGACTGAATCTCCACCTGGTTCGTGTTTATAATCAGTTGCCCTCCATCTCCTGCACCAAATGTAGACGCAGAGATGTCTCCCCGGTCAACCACCAACTGTTTGACATTGATGATTAATTGCCCGCCGTCTCCTGAACCAGAGGTAGAAGCAACGATTTCTCCCTCTGCTTGCACCCGTAGCTGGTCAGCGTTGATAATCATCTGTCCGCCTTTTCCCAGCCCAGATGAGGAAGCAGAAATTCCACCATTCGTTTGAACATTTAACTGGCTGGCATTGATGAGTACCTGCCCCCCAGATCCTGTGCCAGAGGTAGATACCGCAATTCCACCTCCGGTTTCAACTCCCAACTGGTTGGTGTTGATCGCCAACTGTCCACCAGACCCCGCTCCTGTGGTTGAGGCAGAAATTTCTCCCCCTGTTTGCACCTGTACCTGGTTAGCGTTGATGGTCAACTGCCCACCCGCCCCTATACCAAAGGTGGCGGCAGAAATTTCTCCTCCCGTTAACACCTTGAGTAGATTAGTGTCAATAGTTAGCTTTCCTCCCCCACCTGGTCCGGTCGTGGAGGCAGCGATCGCACCGTTGCCGCTGACCTCTACCTGATCTGCACTAATTTTTAACTGACCACCTTCTCCAATATTGGTTGTCGAGGCAGAAATCCTGGCATTGGTGTCAACCCTGAACTGGTTGGCATTAATCATCAACTCCCCACCCATTCCGCTACCATCAGTGGCGACGGATACCTGGGCATTGTCCTGCACCAGCATCCAGGGAGTATTAATAGTCACGCTTCCGGCAGATCCTGTCCCATTGGACTGAGCAAACATGCCACTGCTTGCATTCTCATTAGGACTCAGTCCACCTGGAGTAAAGTCGGGATTTGTCCCGGAGATCAAAATCCCCTGAACAGCATTTACGTTAATGTTGCCTGCCGCACCCCCACTGGTTTCCGTAGCAGAAGCCGTAAATTGTCCCCCACCTGTTAGCTCCAGATTGCTGACATAGACCTCAATGTTGCCTCCTGGAGCATCACTCCGGCTCAACGCACTTAAAACCGCACCATCTGAAACGCGCAGGGTTCCCTGAGGCTGATCTACCGAGTTAATGGTAATGTTGCCGCCTGAACCGCTGCCAGGAAACCCTACCCCACCTGGTTCTTCGGAGGAAGTCAGTATTCCGCTATAGAAGCCTACGTCGTCCGCTCCAGAAATTTCAATCAGTCCAGGGACGGTCAGTTGAATGTTTCCGGCAGCCCCTGTGCCTCTGGTCAGTGCTCTCAGCAGAGAACCCCCGGTTAGAGAAGCATTTTGTGCCGAGAAGTTAATGTTGCCACCTTTTCCGATCGCAGCCGTATCGCTAACTTCCGTATTGGCAGAACTGCTATTGGTGAAGGCGATTGTTCCAGTGGCGATCATGTCAATGTTTCCGGCATCTCCCACCCCTTCAGTTGTGGCATCCAGACGAGATCCACTCAGGAAAAAGGAATTTCCTAAGAAGCTGATATCGCCACTTCTACCATTCCCTCTGGTTCCTGTTCTTACAAATGAGCCATTTAGGGAAACTACACCTCCCTCAATCTCGATGTCACCACCCGTTCCGGTCGCACCTGCGTCTACTGTGGTTTGAAAAGTACTATTGGCAAGGGAGACAGTGCCATTATTCAATGCCGTGACAAAAATGCTGCCGCCGTTCCCTGCCCCTGAAGTGGTGGTATCCAGCGTCGTCTGGTCAAACAGGACGGAACCACCACGAATGAAAATACTGCCTCCTTCCCCGGTTGCCCCTGGTTCCACTTGAGATTGGATGAGGCTGCGAAAGAAGGAGAGAGTGCCGTTGGTTTCAAACGAAATGTCCCCGCCTTTGCCTGCTCCAGAGGTGTTGCTGGTGATGCGATCGGCAATCACAAGGTTGCCACCCCCGTTGCTTAACAGTGAAATGTCGCCGCCAGAACCGGTACCCCCATCTGCCTCAATGGTGCCCACCTGGATATTATTCGCAGCTTGTAGGAAGACATTCCCCCCACTGCCGCCACCAGAATCGGCAGAGGAATTAAGGTCCCCGGCTGTTGTGTCAATTGAACCATTGGCACTGGTTAAGCCAATATTTCCTCCATTGGCATTCCCAGAGGATGTGTTGATGGTGGCAGTGAAAATATCGCTACTGGCAAAGATAGAAGTGTTGCCGCCATTTCCCAACTGCGAGGAGGCATTGAGTGTTCCGCCTGTGGTATTCACTCCACCATTTGTGCTCCTTAAATCAATGGCTCCAGCGTTCCCATTGATTGAAAAAGAACTGATGGTTGCAGTCGTTATAGTGCCATTAGCCGTGACCGAAACATCGCCCCCATTGGCATTGTTAGAAGAAGAATTAATTGCGCCTGCCGTGATACTGCTTCCGGCATTGAAATTAATTTCACCACCATTGCTAACAACGGACGAAGAGTTAAGTTCGCCGGCTGTGGTGTCAATGGCTCCCGTTTGACTGGAGAGAGTAATGTTGCCAGCGTTGGCATTGTTAGAGAAAGCGTTAATCGCTCCCGTAATGAGCGTCCCATTAGATGCTAAAGAAACTGCTCCACCAGGTCCGTTGACTGAAAAAGTATCCAGGCTTCCAGCACGGGTGTCGATCGCCCCATTTGCACTTGTAAAGGTAATACTTCCACCCGCCCCAAACTGAGAGCTTGCATCGACTGAACCGCCAGGAATAATATTTCCGCCAGCGTTAGCAGAAATGTTGCCAGCATTGCCATTAACAGAATTGGTGGCGATCGCCCCTGTCGCAATTCCCCCATTTCTTGCTTGCAGGTTCACCAGACCACCATTCCCGGTGCCAGAGGAACTATCTACCAAAGGGGTAAAGATATTGCCAAGCTGAGAAATCAAGCTAACATTTCCCCCATTGCCACCATTCGCCGTGGAAAAGGCACTGATTGATCCCAGAAGATTAATATCCTGGCTGGCACTCAGACTGACAAAGCCACCATTGCCTGTACTGGAAGATGTATCAATTGCCCCAACATCAATCCTGCCGCCAGAGTTTAAACCAAGTGAGGTTCCGGTATACCCGCCTGGCAAGAAAATATCTCGCCCTGCGTTAATGTTGAACTCGCTGTTGGCTATAAACTCGGCGATCGCATTTACAGATCCGTTGTCGCTGCTTAACTCAAGGTTGCCGACGCTCTGGAACAGGCTATCCGCATTGCCTGCCAAGATCGTAATTCCCGCTAATCCATCAATCCTTAGATTGTTGCCAGCAGTCACTAGAAAGGGAGTAGTGGGACTGTCCCCAAGCACTACAAAAGCTTGCCGACTCAGCAACTCCACGTCACCTGCTGCAAGGATCTGGCTTTCTGTCAGCGTTAAGTCATTTCCCGCAGAAAAAGAGACATCTGCACCGCTGCTTGTAAAGCGACCTCTACTCTCAATTCTCCCATTGCTAAATAAATTGAGATTTCCAACACTTTCAAACTGGCTACCTGGATTATTCAATGCCTGAATTGTAATATCTGCTCCTCCCTCAATCTGTAACCCGCCTCCGGCATTCACAATCAATGGATTTAAGGCACTATCTTGAAACAGAATAGAGATTGCCGCCGTCAGAGCCAGATTTCCTCCTGTGTTAATCTGGCTCTCGTTCAGAATCAGATCAGTGGCAGCGGCAGTAAAATTTCCGTCACTGCTAAAGATGGCACGGGCATTAATATTTCCACCGCTGTTCAGGTTCAGGTCAGTGTCACTTTGCACGAGAGAAGCCGCATTACTCAATGCCTCAAGCGTGACTCCCTGCCCGCCATTAATCTCCAACACTCCACCGGCATCGAGACGCAGGGGATTCAGTACGCTGTCCTGAAGTTGAATCGTATTGGCAGTCAGGGTCAGGTTACCCGTTGCATTAACCTGGCTCTCCGTCAGGTTCAGGTCAGCGGCAGTAGCCCTGGCAGTGAAATTTCCGCCACTGGTAAAGACGGCACTAGCAGTAATAGGTCCATTGTTACTAATCAAATCCAGGCTACCCCCGCTCTGGATCAAAGAAGCCGGGTTGTTCAATGCCTGAATATTAATCCCCTCATTGCCCTCTAACCGTAGATTGCCATCAACCTGGGCATTAAATGGATTAGCGGCACTATCCCCAATAAAAAGCCCGTTCGATGCCTGTACGGTCAAATCCCCAGTAATCTGTAACTGGCTACCGCTGAGAGCCACGTTGCCGTCAGCCGCCAGGTTAGCGGTGCCTGCGGTGACATTCTGCACACCCAGATCGCCGCTGGTGAAGAGGTTGACCAGCGAAGCCGTAACACTGGCAATGCTGGCATTGCCTGCGATCGCCCTCACATTCGCTTCTGCCCCTGCCTGAAGCAGTCCACTACTATCAACGTTGCCTGCTGCCAGCACCAAATTTTGCCCCGCTACCAGGTTTGCCTGGTTTGTAATTCCCGACTGCTGACTCGTCAGAGAATTGAGAAACAGTGCCCCTGGTTCAACCGTTAACAACGGACTAACCTCTGGGTCAGTAGTACTGAAGAACCCGTCCCCGATCTGGATAGCATCGGCTGTAGAGGCAATAAAGGAACCCTGTACATCCAGACTGGCACCGGGACCAAATATAATTCCGTTGGGGTTTAGCAGGTACAGGTTCGCTGCCCCATCCACCCCCAACCGCCCCAGAATTTGGGAAGGACTTCCCCCTGTCACCCGCGTCAAAATGTTCTGGATGCCCACCGGGTTAGAGAAGTACACCCCCCGGTTCGCATCTACATTGAACTGAAGAAAGGAGTGAAACAGGTTGATTCCCCGCGCTGCGCCACCATTAACGCGATCGCTCAACACTCCCCCAATCACCTCATCCTGGACAATAGTGGAGCTTTCAGCCCCCAGGGTCGCGTCAGGAGTCAGTTGGGCAGCCGTGCGATCGCCCATCGCCAACACTCCACCCACCGTCAGCGTCCCCGCCAGTCCCAGGTTGCAAACTGATCGACCCCATTGGTGTGCCATTGCAGGGTTCTCCTTGATATTAAGAGGATTAAGCGATGGGCAAGCCGGTAGCCCGGATCCCCGGTTTCTAGGAAAATAATTCGGTAAGCGGAACCCAATTCAACAAGAAACCAGGGATCTGGAAGTTGGCGCACACCGCATAGGATTTTCTAAAGATGAAAATGGAACAGAATAAAATTTATTCTCTGCTCTTATTAAATTGAGTAGATGCAGAGTTTAAATTATCATCTCTCCTTTCTTCAGGTAGCGAAGATCACGGAGAAGACACGGTAACTTCATGTTTAAAGTATGAGGTTCCTACGGCGATCGCCCTATAAACCCTGTTCAAAATCGGAAGCTATCGCCACACTCCAGCCGTATAAAGGCTAACAGCGCCTAAGACAAGAATTCATCTTCCACCGCAATGGCTCCGGAAAAACTAGCAAAGGGATTGGGTTATGGGGATGGGTAATTGGGAATAGGAATTTTATTTTTCAAGACTGCGGTTTTTTTCCAAATTTATAGCTATACTGGATAAGCCGCCGCGGGGTAGAGCAGTCTGGTAGCTCGTCGGGCTCATAACCCGAAGGTCCATGGTTCAAATCCATGCCCCGCCACTTAATATCAGTTAAGACTTGAGTTTAGTCCAGTAAAGCCTCGCCGTTGTTTCGGCGAGGCTTTACTTTGTTTAGATTCCCCTCAGAAACATCCGAACCCCGGTAGAATGGGGATGCTTCTGCAATTTTCGGTGCCTGCAATGACTGAGAAACGAGATTATCCTTTCCTGGTGGGTGGTGCGGTTTTAGCGGTGATGATTGGGCTGATGGAAATTCTCAGCCATACCCTGGGAGAGTGGGGTGTCTATGCTGTGTTGGTTGCGATCGCCGGGGGAGCATTCGTCTGGTTGCGGCAGGAACCGGCACCGAAGAGGACTGCTTTCCAACTTCCCCAAACCCTTGACATCGGAATTATTCGGCGGGCACTGGCAGAAGCCGAGAAGGTCATCACCCAATTAGGCACAGAGGTTGAAGATCCCCAAGACCCTAGCCTTGCAGCCGTCAAACCCCAGGTCAATTTGTTCCAGTCCCAGGTTAATCAGATCGCCACTGACATGAACCGGGATGATATTCGCCTGGTGGTGATGGGAGTCAAAGGTTCTGGCAAAACCACCTTAATCCAGCTCATGCAGTCTGGCTGGGCAGACCATTCATCCAAACAGTTAAGCTTTGCTGAAGCCGCCAGCCTGTTTACTGCCGGAGACGATGGGCTATCTGTGGAAGCACTGGCACAGCAGCAGGCGATCGCCGCTGATTTAGTCCTGTTCCTGGTTACAGGAGACATCACCGAGCCAGAATATCAAACCTTGAAACGATTGGCAGCCACCAAACGGACTTTGCTGATATTCAACAAGCAGGATCAGTATCTGCCTGAGCAGCGTCAGATCATTTTGAATCAGCTTCAACGGCGGGGACAGGGCAGTTTGAAGGCGGAAGCCGATGTAGTGGCGATCGCCGCCGCGCCCAATCCGATCAAAGTCCGGCAGCACCAGTCCGATAGTTCCATCCAGGAATGGTTGGAGGAACAGAAACCAGACATTTCTGCCCTGACCGGGCGATTAGAGCAAATTTTGCAGCAAGAAAGCCAGCAGTTGGTCCTGGCAAGCTCCTTTACCAGTGCAATGGCATTGGGGGTGCAGGTTAAAACCGTATTAAACGATGTGCGCCGCACCCGTGCCCTGCCAGTGGTTGAGCAGTTTCAGTGGGTTGCCGCTGGGACTGCCTTTGCCAGTCCGCTACCGGCGATGGATCTGGTAGCGACCGTTGCCATTAATGCTCAGATGATTCACGACTTGGGAGCAATTTACCGTCAAAAAGTTTCCCTTCAGCAAGCACAAAAGATAGCCGCTACCCTCGGTAGTGTCATGCTCAAGCTGGGACTGGTAGAGCTTTCCACCCAGGCGATCGCCAGTTTACTGAAAAGCAATGCCATCACCTACCTGGCAGGGGGCTGCATCCAGGGCATCAGTGCCGCCTACCTGACGCGGGTTGCCGGATTGAGTTTAATCGAGTATTTCCATAGCCAGGAACCCAACCTGACCTTGAGCGAAGCCAGCCCATTGGCGATCGAGCGCTTAACTCAAATCTTGCAGCGGGTCTTCCAGCAAAACCAACAGTTAGCCTTTCTGCAACTGTTTGTTAATCAAGCCATGGATCGGGTTTCTGCGGCATTCCCCCAGCCCCAACTTGCGCCAGCTTCTGACTCCTCTTTCTTCACTTCCTCCTCCTCAGGGTCATTCAGTCCTGGTGCCACGCTCCTCACTCCTGAATCCGTTCCCCTTGCCACTCCACAAACGGAAGTTTCCGATCACAATGGAACTGGTATCCGCTTAGCAGTTTCTGACCTTGACTCAACCACGATCCCCTCAGCCTGAACCCATACCTGACTCCCAGGAAACCCAGGTGACCCGTGCCCGTGCCAGTCTGCGGCAGGCGTTGAATCGCTACACTGCCTACTTTCGGGTGGCAAAAAATCGTCTGCCCGATACAGCGGTTCAGAACTCCCTGCGACGAGATATGGAGCGGCTTGCCATGACCCTGAATAAGTTGGAGAGCCACACGATCCGAATTGCGGTGTTTGGGTTGGTCAGTCGGGGCAAATCGGCTGTACTGAATGCGCTGGTGGGACAGAATATTTTGCCGACCGGACCTTTGAATGGTGTGACCCTGACTCCCCAATCCATTTCCTGGTTTCCTGGACAGAATGGAGCGATAGAGGGACAGGCAGCCACAGGGATAGAACTTTTTGCCCCTTCAAACCCACGCCTCAACATTGAACTGATTGATACTCCCGGACTGGATGAAATCGATGGACAGGCGCGGGCGCAGATGGCAGAGGACATCGCTCGTCAGTCCGACCTAATCCTGTTTGTGGTGGCTGGGGATATTACCCGCACCGAGTTCCAGGCACTCTGTGATCTGCGCCAGTCCCAAAAGCCTTTACTGCTGGTGTTCAACAAAATTGATCTCTATCCGGAGCAGACTCGACAAATGATTTTCCAGAGCTTGCAACGGCTGGCAACCAAAAGTAAGGGCAAAAATTGCTTACAAAACCTGTTATCGGCTGATGAAATTGTGCTGGTCGCTGCCGATCCGGCTCCGCTTCAGGTTCGGGTAGAGCAAGCGGATGGACGCATTTCCTATGAATGGGAAACGCCGCCAGTTCAGATCGGTACTTTGAGAGAAAAAATCCTGGAGATTCTCAAACAGGAAGGAAAAACCTTGCTGGCACTAAATGCATTGGTTCAGGCAAAGGAGGCAGAAACCGCTTTCGCCAGTCAAATTTTGCAGCTACGCCAGCCGGAAGCAGAAGCGCTGATCTGGCGATATACCCGCTATAAGGCGATCGCGATCGCCCTCAACCCAATCGCCTTTCTGGATCTGATTGGTGGGGCATTTTCTGATCTGGCAATGATCCGCGCTTTGGCAGAACTCTATGGACTACCCATTACACGCCATGAAGCAAGCAAAATTTGGAAAACCATCCTGCTCAGTTCCGGTAGCCTGTTGTTGGGTGAGCTTGGCAGTGGCATTCTACTCGGAATGGGCAAAAGTGCTGCCGCTGGACTGGATAGCTCACCTGGTTTTTCCGCCTATGCAGGAGTTGCCCTGTTCCAGGCAGCGATCGCAGGTTATGGCTCCTACGCCGTCGGTCGTGCTGCCCAGGTTTATCTAGAACAGGGCTGTAGCTGGGGACCGCAGGGAGCTAATACCGTGATTCAAGACATCTTGAACCAGTTGGACTCTAAAGCCATTATTTACCGTCTGCGACAGGAGTTGAGCCAGGAATTGGGAATGCCGGGATATTAGGATGCTCCATTTTGATAACCATCGGGGTAGATGGTCATTCGATTGGTGTAGGCGCTGGAAATATCTGCAATCTGTGCCCGAAACAAATTAGCACCGCTCAACTCAGCTTCGGTCAAAATTGCCTTTTCCAGATTGGCGCGACGGAGATCCGCATCCTGAAGATTGCAGCGACTCAGATCAGCGCCATAGAGATCGGCTCCTTGCAAATTGGCTCCGGTCAGGTCGGCAGCCTGCAAATTGGCAAAGCGTAAATTTGCCCTGGGCAAACTGGCTTTTTGCAAATTTGCCTGAGCTAGATTTGCCTGATATAGTTGGGCATCTCCCATTTCAGCCTTTTGCAATTGGGATTTGCAAAAGTTAGCCTGACTTAAGTTTGCATAGGGTAAATGGCTCTGGGTGAGATTGCTACCTGAGAAATCAACTCCCGGTAGACTAGCCTCAAACAAATACTCCCCACTTAAATCCAAATTTTTGAAGTTGCGGTTTCCTTCAGCGTATTGAATCAAAAGTTTTTCAGCACTTAACCTTTCCATCTCTGTTTTGCTTAACCAGAACAAAGTCAGCCGTCAGGGTTTGCTACAGCTAAATGATTTCATAGGTATTTATACCCTTTAGAAGAAATGTAAAGCATTGTGAATAAATCGAGACTTTTTTTAATCATTTCTTCCGGTTACTTAATTTTTTGTTAACCCTACAGGCTCCCTTTGGATCTCCAGCGTTTGAAGGGGTTTTGCTGTAAATTGAGCCAGACTCAACGAGAAACTGGAATCCTGGCTTCTGCGCGATCGCTGGCGTAGATGGGTTCACCCCCATCCCCATCAGGATTGAGAAAAGGCAAGATAACAGAAGGTTAAGCTGTCCCCTGGGTCGGAGATGGAAGCGGGAATGAAATTTGTACGTTAGTAGAGGGCTTCCGTGGGGGAACTCTAAACTGAACAAGATTAAACAAGGTCGTTTAGTGACCGGCTACGGTCCTGGAAATCCAGCATGAACTCAGAACTAGACTCTACTGAATTGCTTAAAGAGGTAGCCAATGAGCCTGCGGTAAAGCATGACCCCAGAGTTATCCCATCTCGGCGTGTCTCAGCTAGTCCTCAACTATCTAATATTGCAAACGCTGATGGGGATGAAGTATCCCTTGCTAGAGCGCAGACGCTAATGATTGATCTGCCTTCTGCCGATTCCGGGAATGCGGATTTTGATCCCCCTGGGGAAATCTTTAGATATGTTCAAGGGGTGGTGCAGGGACAACGGGTTTACATTGTGACCAACCTACTGGGAGAGTCGGAAATTCTGTTCCAACCCCAAATGGTGTGGACTATTGGGCGGAATCGGGAAGCTGCCCTACCCTTGAAGGATCGTGCCATGTCTCGTCGCCATTCCGTTCTCCTATATGTGCGGAATATGGGCTTTCAGTTAATTGATCTGAACAGTATGAACGGTTCCTTTGTGAATGGGGCGCGGATTCAACAACGCCATGTATTGAAGGATGGCGATCGCGTTCGTTTAGGCAGTATCCAATTCACGTTTTTTGCCAGCCAGGGCTACCGTTCCCTGGATGCCATTCACCCGGAAGTGCTTTCCCGGTTCAATGAGGCTGAAACCCGGTCGGCTGATTTTATCGATTATTCAGCACTGGAAGATCCAGAAATTTTGTTTGGGAAAAGGGAATAGGCGATAGCCTTTGTAAGTTCCTGGCAGGCATCTGACCTACCCTCAGGCAAACCGCACCTCCAGCGCAGGAGGATCTTGCAAGACGGCAAACAGAGCCTGTGCTTGATAAGTTTGCAGAAACTGGGTTGCCTCTTCCGCAGGCATTGGTTTGCTAAACAGATAGCCCTGCATTTCATAGCAGTTAAGCGATCGCAGATATGCCAACTGTTCCTGGGTTTCAACGCCTTCGGCAACTACACTTAAATTGAGTCCTCGTCCCAGAGCAATCACCGCACTGGCGATCGCGGTGTCGTTGGCATCCGTTGTCAAATCTCGAATAAAGGACTGGTCAATCTTAAGGGTATGCAGCGGAAACTTTTTCAGATAGCCCAGTGAGGAGTAGCCGGTGCCAAAGTCATCCAGTGAAATGTGGATGCCCATCCCATGCAACTGTTGCAGCATGACTGAGGTAAAGTCTACATTTTGCATGGCGGTCGTTTCAGTAATTTCCAGTTCCAGGAAATTGGCTTCCAATTGGGTTTCTGCCAGGATATGGGCGATCGTTCCAACTAATTCGTGGTCTTGAAACTGACGGGCTGAAAGATTAACCGCAACCCGCAGGGGCGAAATTCCGGCATTTTGCCATGTCTTGTTTTGGGCACAGGCAGTGTGCAGCACCCACTCACCAATCGCCGAGATCAGCCCGTTCTCTTCTGCTAGAGGAATAAATACGCGGGGAGAAACAAAACCCAATTCAGGATGAATCCAGCGTATCAACGCTTCCATGCGGGTGATTTCCCAGGTATCGGTATTGACCTGGGGTTGATAGTGAACCACAAACTCGTTGCGTTCTAGAGCGTGATGCAGGCGGCTTTCCAGTGCTAGCAGTTCAGTTGCTTTGGAGTTAATGGCAGGGGTATAAATTTGATACCCGTTCCGTCCTTGCTCTTTCACCCGGTAGAGAGCGGCATCGGCATTTTTGAGCAAGGTTTGGGCATCCTCTCCATCGGCGGGGTAGAGAGCAATGCCAATGCTGCTACTGATGTAAAGTTCCTGCCCTTCCAGATGAAAAGCAGGTTTAAGAGAATCAATCAGCCGCTGGGCAGCTTTGGCAGCATCTTCCGCAGACTGAATTTGAGGCAGTAACAAGGTGAACTCGTCTCCGCCCCACCGGGCAACGGTGTCTCCTTCTCGCATACAACCGGCAAGGCGTTGGGCAACCGCCTGCAATAACAAATCACCAACGGCGTGTCCGAGGGTATCGTTGATGGTTTTGAACCGATCCAGATCGAGGAATAGCACTGCCAGCATGTGGTCGTAACGGTTGGCATTTGCCAGTGCCAGGGGCAGGCGATCGTTAAACAGCATCCGGTTGGGTAACCCGGTTAATAGATCGTGAAAAGCCTGATAGCGAATGGTTGCCTCTGCCTGTTGCCGTTTAATGGCACCCCCAAAACTGGCAGCCATTGCCAGCAAAATCGACTCTTCATAATTTGACCACTGGCGTTCAGTCTGACAGTCATCAAAACCAACATGCCCCCAGAGCTGGTCATCGACCAAAATAGGCACGATTAGAATCGAAAGAATCTGGTCTTTACCTAAAAGTTTCTGTTCTAAGGCAGGAAGTTCGCGGACAACCCCACTAATTGAGTGCCCGTTGAGAAATGCTTCATACCAGCGGGTCATCCCAAAGGCGCTGTAGGGCTGGTTTTGCCAGTGGGGTTGGTGAATGGATGGCTCCACCGCTTCACTCACCCATTCATAGCGCATACTCATGGCGGGTTCGCCTGTTTGCGAATGGGGATGGTTTTGGTAAATGTAGACCCGGTCTACGTCAACCACTTTTCCCATCGTGGCAAGAGCTTTGGCGATCGCCACCTCATAGTCGGTATCAGTTAACAAATGGCTGGTAGCTTCGGCAACCCCTTGCAGCAGACTATCGCGCTGGCGTAGCTCTTCTTCTGACTGTTTGCGTGCCGTGATGTCTTCAACCGTTCCTTCAAATCCAAGCAGTTGACCATCCAGGTCACGAATCGTGCGGGCATTTTCTGAGATCCAGATAATACTGCCATCTTTACGGTAGATCTGGGATTCAAACCCCCAGACGGCATCCTGTTCTTGCACTAGGCGAATAAAATCTTCTCGGCGGCTGGTATCGACATAAAGCTGGTGACGAATATCGGTCAGGGTTGTGATCAATTCTTCTGGAGAATCATAGCCATAGATCTTTGCCAGCATTGGGTTTGCCGTCAGATAGCTACCATCGGGTGTGGTCTGAAAGATGCCCTCGACAGCATTTTCAAAAATGCTGCGATACTTTGATTCAGCTTGCCCCAGAGCCGCCTCTGCCTGTTTCAATTCCGTAATATCGGTGATGAACCCTTCCAGGCTGATGGCTTCCCCATTGCTGTCATAAACGCCATGCCCCTTTTCCCATAGCCACTTCTCCTGACCCGATCGCGTCAGAATGCGATATTCGATCACGTAAGGTTCTTGATGGGCAATTGCCCGGTCGATCGAGGTCAGCACCGCAGGCAGATCTTGAGGGTGGGTAATGGCGTTGTAGGAAATCTTCCGTTCCTTCCCCACCAGGTCTTGGCTGGGATAGCCCGTTAACTCCAGGCAGCCATTGCTGAGGTAGCTCATTGACCATTCGCCATCGTTGGCGCAGGAAAACACAATCCCTGGCAGCGCATCGATCAGGTTTGCCAGTCGTTGCTGGCTTTCTCCCAATGCCATTTCTGCATCCTGGCAAATTCCGACGACTTGGGAAACTGACCCATCGGGTTGAACAACTGGAAACAGGGTGATCATGAGGGTTAGCGATCGCTCTAAACCGGGAGTGAGAAAATAGGAAATCGACTTCTGCTTTGCCACACACTTTCTGGCGTAGGGGTAGGTAACATCCGCTACCACCCCCGGCAACTTTTTTATTGGATTGCACTGAAAACCATCCGAGCAACCAGTTTTGAACAGCTTAGTAAAGGCTGAGTTCGTTGCTTCAAGGCTAAAGCTAACATCCAGATTGTGCTTGTCCCCCGATGGATGAACCATTAAAACAAAAACACCCAGTGGGCTATTTTCAAATGCTGTCCACAACGCAGTCATACTTTCAGAGGTCACATTCTCAGAGGTCACATTTCCTCTCCATCGGTGCCTGGAAAAAACCTGCTCGGCGAGATCTGCGCCAATTTCTGCTCTTTCACAGTAATCTCTTAGCCTATCTTGAAACTACAGTTAACTACGGCAATAAATAACACAAAACTTCAACTAATTACGTAGTTCCCACAAACCGCCAACCTGTACCAGTTATTTAATCGCTTAATGGAGGATTCATTTAAGGATTAATATCGTAGCGGAACAAATCATCTAGCTATGAACGTGATTGTCAGAACGGTTGCTATGTTTGGTTTTTTGCTCGTATCCGGAGAAATCGTTGCTTTGTCCAGGGCGGTGACTTTTCCGGCTAAACCGATGCTCCTCCCCCAGGCGGCTGCGGTTGCTCCCCCCAGCCAGGGATACCGATCAAATTTACCCATTTCTCCCCTGCGACCAACCTATCTGCCCAAACTACTTAGTCAGCTTGGGGGCAACCTCGACTTGTCTTTGCTGGCAAAAGCCAGTGCGGCTTTCCTCCAGGGCGATCGCTACCGGACCGAGTCAGAAATTCAGGTCAAAGCCACCTCCAACAGCACCAGCCTGATCTCCACTGCCAGAGTGAACACCCTCGTCCAGTCCCCTAATCAGTTCCGGGCAGAAATTACTTTCCCCGACTCCAAAAACTCCAACCAACCCGATAGCATTGTGGTTTCTGACGGTAAACAGGTGTGGATCTCCCGCCCTGATTTGAAGCAATACGCGATTATCCCCTACGAGAAGTTTGGGCAGGTCGATGATAACTACTGGATTGGTATGTCTTCCCTATGGTTCTTAGAAATTCCTCCAGAAGCCAGGAAAACTATTGCTCAGGGGGCGCTATCTGATCCAAAAGTGCAGAAAGACCTGGGACTGTCCGAGAATCTAGCTGTCAAGGGCACTACTCAGACCATTGACGGGCAGGAGCTTTATGGCTATGAGTATATTGACAAGGAAGACTTTTCCATTCGCGCCTTTGTCGATCCCAAAACAGCTCTCCTACAGCAAATCGTCCTATCCGGTCAGTCAGCAGGCTTTGACATTGTCATCACCGAACGTGTCCTGCGCCGGGTTGCTGACCCCACAGTGACCCGCCTCACCTTTCAACCCCCTCCCCTTTCTGGTGCCAAACAGGTCAAGACCCTCGCAATTGGTCCCCTGTGATTATTCAGAATGGAGCGGGGGATTATAAAGTTCAAAGTTGAGAATTGAAAGTTGAGAATTGAAAGTTAAGAGTTTCGGAATCCCCCTGCTCCTCCTCCCCTCTGCTCCCCCTCCTCTCTCTAACAACTCCCCCACCTACTACCTACTATCTAAACTATGCGACTACTTCATACAATGTTGCGCGTTGGCAACCTGGGAGAATCTCTCAAGTTCTACTGCGAGGTCTTAGGGATGAAACTGCTCCGTAGAAAGGACTATCCGGGCGGCGAGTTTACCCTGGCTTTTGTCGGCTATGGGGACGAATCAGACCATACGGTGCTTGAGTTGACCTATAACTGGGGCACCGAACAGTATAATCTTGGGGATGCCTATGGGCATATTGCGATCGGGGTCGATGATATTTATGCCACCTGTGATGCGATTAAAGGGCGTGGCGGCAAAGTAACCCGCGAACCGGGTCCGATGAAGCACGGCTCGACTGTCATTGCCTTTGTTGAAGATCCGGACGGGTATAAAGTTGAACTGATTCAACTCAGTACCCACCGTTCTAGCAAGGTAGAGGACTCGCAAGCTGCAACGGTCTAGGTGAAAGATTGAGTCGAAAGAAGGGTGGAACAATGGGTAGAGGAAAGAGCCAATCGGCGATTCCCTCTTTCCTCCTTTAAAATGCTCCTGATGGAATTAGATTTGGGTTGTTTTTGTCTAAAGAGCTACCTAATCGATGTCTGGGTGAGGATTGCAACGTGAGAAAAGTGAATTGGCTGTTTGGGGGACTTTGCTATTGGCTGGTTTTCTCCCAGACATCATTTTGGGTGGCTGCGCCAGTTCCAGAACAGGTTATTGCTCCAGTTAAAGATGCAACTCAGTCTGATCTAAATCTCAGAGTCTGTCCCAGTGAAATGGATGGGGTGGAGGGCGATCGCCCCCCAATTGGTTGTCCTGACTTTGAAGAGACAGAAACCAATTCAATGGCACAGGTGCGCTCCATTGCTGAGTTGGCTGATGTGCATCCATCCGATTGGGCATACCAGGCATTGCAATCCTTAATTGAACGCTACAACGTTTTTACCGGCTATCCAGACGCAACCTTTCGCGGCAATCGTCCGCTTACCCGGCATGAGTTCGCGGTTGTCCTGAGCCAGGTTTTTACTAAACTTGAAGAACTGTTTGCAACGGGCGAAATTGCCAGAATTCGAGAGGACTTTTCAACCCTGCGGCGGCTTCAGGAATCCTACGGAAGCATTGCCGCTAATTTGGACACTCGTCTTGATCTCCTGGACCGCAGGCTGGGCAACCGAGAAAGTCAACAGTTTTCGATCACTACCCGGTTGACTGGACAAAGCATTGCGGTGATTACCGACGGTTCTGGGGCACCGTTCACAACCGTATCCCGTATTCGCCTTAACCTGCAAACCAGTTTTTCAGGTAACGATCTGCTGTTGACCCAATTGGAGGCTGGCAATGCGGGCGGTGATGCGGTCAGCCGTGCCCAAAGTCGGGGAATTAATTTGCTGGGAACGCTGGGACTGTTGGCTGATGGAGGCGGGCTAGACTATGTTGGGGTTGACAGAGCCGTGCAGGTCAGCAAGCTGCACTATACCTTTCAGCCCACAGCCGATCTCAGCCTGACGGTGGGCACGCGCCTGAACCCCAGAGATTTCATTGACTACAATCGTTTTGCGAACGCCTCTGATAGAAACTTTGCTTCCAGCTTTTTCATGAGCAATCCGCTGATTGTCCAGAATCAAGTCGATCGACCGGGAGGGGCAGGGGCAGTCGTTCGCTGGCAACCGGGTGGTTCTTCTCTGTCAGTAAAAGCCCTTTACGCTGCCACCGATGCCGATCGCCCCCAGGCAGGGATGACCGACGGTGGACTGTTTGGCGATCGCTATCAGGGCAGCCTTGAGTTGGAATATGCGTTAAACCGGGATTTCGTTACCCGCCTGCAGTTCACCCGTGCCGCTATCAATGGTATGGATATCTATGCCGGTGGGATGAATGTGGAATGGACCTGGAATAAGCAGTTTGGGATCTTTGGTCGCTATGGGATTGGCACATACCGGGGCTTTAATCCATTTTTGGGTCAAACCCTCGACCTCACCCCCCAAACCTGGGCAATTGGTACTATCGTCCGTAATATTGTTATTCCTGACTCAACCGCAGGCTTGGCAATTGGGCAACCGTTTGTCAGTGGAGGACTGGGCAACGCGACCCAAACGAATGTGGAAGGGTTTTACAGCTTTTTGTTGAATGAGAATATCAGCTTTACCCCTGGTTTAATGGTTATCACCAATCCCGACAATCGTCGTTCCAGTACCGTTTGGGAATTTTATGTGCGAATGGTGTTCTCCTTTTGACACCAACGCTGACTGGCTTGGTTCAGCCGTGGGACACCTGCTTGATAGAATGGGACGGTGAAAGAAAACATCCTTTTCTAAGGCGAACACCGCTTCTAAGGAAGACCCATTATGACGCAGTTGACGGGGCAGAACATTGCTGAACTAGACATTCCCGCTCTTGAGGCAGAGCTTTCTAGCCAGAGTCCCCAAAAAATTCTGGAACGGGCATTGACCTTATTTGACAACATTTCGATCTCTTTTAGTGGGGCTGAAGATGTTGTTTTGATTGACATGGCTTGCAAAATTAAGCGTGATGTCAGTGTTTTTAGCCTGGATACGGGTCGGCTGCATCCTGAGACCTATCAGTTTATCGATCGCGTCAGAAAGCATTATGGGATTGAGATTGAACTGATGTATCCGGATACTGCCCAGATAGAAGCCTTGGTAAAGGCGAAGGGACTGTTCAGTTTCTATGAGGATGGGCATAAGGAGTGCTGTGATATTCGCAAGGTGGCTCCCCTGCGTCGCAAGCTGGCTACCCTGGATGCCTGGATTACGGGGCAACGTAAGGATCAAAACCCTTCTACCCGTGCCAGTGTGCCTGTGATTCAGACAGATACGGCGTTTTCGACCGGCGATCGCTCCCTGATTAAATTCAATCCCCTCGCCAACTGGTCTTCTGCCGATGTTTGGATGTACATCCGCTCCTATGAAATTCCCTACAATCCTTTGCATGAACGGGGATTTGTTAGCATTGGCTGTGAACCTTGCACCCGCCCAGTTTTACCCAATCAGCATGAGCGAGAAGGGCGCTGGTGGTGGGAAGATGCTGGCAAGAAAGAGTGTGGCTTACATGCCATTAACCCAGTTCAGGCTTCTTGATGAGAACTGAGGCGTTGCTGATTTCAGAGATGAAGCGATGGCTGAAAACCTTGAAGTTTCCTTCGAGGTGATGAAGAATTCTACTACCATTCAGCAATGCCGCAACTAACAGTATGAATGAACGAGAAACCAGCACCTTTTGGGAACAATTGACTACGATAAAGCTGGTCCGCTACCTGCTCCTATTTGCCCTGGGTTGGGCGATTGTACAGGTGCTGGCGTATTTTCAGACGGTGCTGGTTATCTTTATTTTTGCTGCGATCCTGGCATTTCTGCTCAACTATCCGGTACGGTGGGTTGCCCGCTTCATTCCCCGATCCCTGGCTGTGATAGTCGTGTTTCTGTTGGCAATTCTGATCTTTGCGGGATTAGTAGCAACCTTAGGGCTGGCAATTGTGTCCCAGGCGCAGCAACTACTTAAGCAGGCTCCAGAATCCTTAAATGTGGCGATCTCTTGGATTGAAAACCTGCAAAAACTATTGACTCAATGGAATATTAGTGCTGATTTTAGTGAGCTTGAGCAGCAGCTTCGTAACCAGGTCTTAGCTGGTATTGGTATAGGTTTCGCAACACTTCAAAACTTGCTGACAAATTTAGTTGATCTGGTTTTGATCGCTGTAGTGGCGTTCTTTATGCTACTGGATGGTAAGCGGCTGTGGAATTTTGTGCTTAAACCAGTGCCTAGAGATTTTCGTCACAGTTTGACTACTATCATTCAACAAAATTTTCTAGGTTTCTTTTGGGGACGATTACTACTGTCTATCTTTTTCGGAATTTCAGCGTTTCTAGTGTTTATTGTGCTGGGTGTTCCCTATCCGTTGGTGCTGGCGACGATCGCAGGGGTATTTGATCTGATTCCTGGGATTGGAGCCACTTTAGGCATTAGTTTGATTTCCATCATTGTTCTGCCCCAGGGGGTATTGACCAGTTTAAAGGTTTTGGTTGGCTGTATTCTGCTGCAACAGGTTGAAGAAAATTTATTGATGCCGCGCATTATGCAAGGTTCAATCAATATGAATCCAGTGGTCATGTTTTTTGCCTTACTAGTGGGTGCCAGAGTGGCGGGTTTAGTAGGTGTTTTTCTGTCAATCCCGATCGCGGGTGTGCTGATCAGCCTGTTCAATGTGGATGAAATGAGGGGGGAGGGGGTTGATTAACCCAGCGGCTAAAGAGAGGGCAGGTTCCTATGCGAAATTGGTTCAGCAAGAACTCATCTGGTTAGCCCGCAGGCTGGGTTAAAGCATGAACTTCAGCCCTAATCCCTAACTTTCGTCAAATAGCCTGAATGCTGACTGCTCAATACATTGGAAGGTACTTCTAATCCACCTTTAGAGTGCCGCAGTTATGACCGCTCCGATTGGAAAAGGCATCGGGTTTCCCCTCAAAACCAGTGTCCAAGGTAGCTTGCAACTCAGTTCGGAAGGGCAAAACCTGGAGGAATCGATTCACCTGATTCTGCGTACCAGTCTGGGTGAGCGGGTTTACCGCCCTGAGTTTGGTTCCCGCCTATCCGATCTGGTATTTGCACCTTTGAATACCCATACCCTATTACTGATGCGGCTCTATGTGGAAGAGGCACTGGAAGCGTGGGAACCCCGGATCGAACTGGATGAAATTTTGACCGATCCGGATCCGGTGCGAGGGCGGGTGGATATCACAATCAACTATCACCCAAAGGATAGCCATGACTCCCGCAGCCTGGTCTATCCCTTTTACCTGCTGCCTGGGGATCTGGAGGCATAGGTTCTGAAGTAGGGGTGGGTGATGGGGGGATGGGGAAACGGGGTAGGTGAAACCGGGTTGTAGGGCGGGGCAAGTTGCAAGTTTATTGTTTTACGGTGGGGAAGGCTTGTGGATTTTGATTTTTTAACTCAGCTACCCAAATCGAATCTGGACGATCGCACCTTTAAGGATCTGGTCGATGAATGCCTGCTCCGCATTCCCCGCTATTGCCCAGAGTGGACGCATCACAACCCTTCCGATCCCGGCGTTACCCTGATTGAACTGTTTGCGTGGCTGACCGATCAAATGTTGTTGCGGTTTAACCAGGTGCCACGCCGTAACTACGTAGTCTTTCTGGAATTATTGGGCATTCAGTTGCAGCCCTCGGCTCCTGCCCACACCGTTTTAGCCTTTTACCTGACCCGTCCCCAGGATGCCGCAGGGTCAATTCCATCGATCCCGGCTGGGGCTGAGGTTGCCACCGAACGGACGGAGGCTGACATTGCGATTGTCTTCAGTACCGATCAGGAATTGCGGCTGGGCTATCCCTGGATCCGCTATTTTCTGACTGAAGAAGCGGCAGAAGAGCCGACCACAACGGAGCGCGTGCTAACTGTCGAAGAAATTCAACAAAAAGAGGAACAGGAGAAGACGCGATTGCCCCAACAGGTGCGCGATCGCCTGACTAACCAGTGGGTACGGGACGATGCGGGACGCTGGAACGGGCGGCAGCAACCCCTTTTTCAAATCATGCCGCAACCAGGGGACTGTTTTTATTTAGTGTTTGATGCCAGTCAACCGCTAGATGGCAGCATCATTCAATTAACCATTGAAGGGGAACCGGCAGGCTCCACTGGGATTAACCCCAAACGTCCACCCCGCCAGTGGGAAGCCTGGGATGGGATCGAATGGCATCCGGTGCTACTAAAGGAGGAAGACGATGGCACCAAAGGCTTCAGCTTTGACGATGTGGAACGGCGTGGGTTAGCAGGGCTAAGTGAGGCAGACGTGACGCTGCACATGCCGCTGACCTGGGTAGCAGCCACCTTTGCAGGCTATTACGGGCGCTGGTTGCGTTGTCGCTGTGTTCAGTCCACGGTCGATCGCTTCAGCCGATCGCCCCAGTTAACGACGCTGGTTGCCCAAACCACGGGTGGGCGAATTCGTGCCAGCCAGTGTTCCCACATTACGAATGAACTGGTGGGCGAAAGTATGGGAACACCTGGACAGAGCTTTTACCTGCAATCCCAGGGCATCCTGGAACGCAAGGAGGGAGAATATCTCCAGGTGACTCCGTCTGGAGAGCCGCCCCAGCAGTGGCAGGAGGTGGATAATTTTTCCGCATCGGGTCCCAGCGATCGCCACTACACCCTGGATTCCCGTACCGGACGCATCCAGTTTGGTCCCCTGATTCGGGAACCGAAGCACTTGCAGGAAGAAGTGCAATTGCGGCGACAGGTGCAGTGGCAGGGGCATTCCCCGGCTCAGGCAGAGATGGAACGGGTTGAAACTCTGGAAAACCAGTACGGTGCGGTGCCACCACGGGGGGCTTTGCTGCACATGGTTTCCTATCGGACGGGGGGTGGGGAACAGGGCAATGTGCCCAAAGCGGCACTCCACATTCTCAAAACCGCCCTGCCCTATATCCGACAGGTGACCAATCTAGAACCAGCGCGGGATGGTGCTAACGAAGAAAGCCTGGAAGAGGCGGTTCTGCGAGTTCCGCGCCTGCTGCGGACCCATAACCGGGCAGTCACCCCAGAAGACTATGAAACCCTGACTCTACAATCCAGTCGGGCAGTGGCACGGGCATACTGTCCCCGGCAGCAACCGGCAAATCCTCCTGGCGTAGCGACGGTTTATGTGGTGCCCCGTGTGATGATGCAAAACCTGGAGCAGGGAGTTGCCCCAGAGAGGTTTGCCCTGAGTTTGCCGTTGCGGCATGAAATTGAGCAGTTTTTGGGCGATCGCTGCCTGCTGGGTACCCAGTTGCAACTTCAGGAACCCAACTATGTGGGGGTTTCGGTGCAGGCAGTGTTGGGGGTGGAACCGGATTATCAGATTGGCATGGCACGGGTTGGCTTACGGCGACAGTTGCTCCAGGCGCTTTATCAGTTGCTCAATCCCGCCACGGGTGGACGGCATGGCGAGGGTTGGGAAATGGGGATGCCCCTCTATCAATCTGACCTGGTAAGGCTATTCCAGAACACACCGGGGGTGCAATTCCTGGAAACCGTTCAGATCTTTGAACTGCGTCCAGAAACGGGTTGGCAGCGCCAACTGGTATCCGGTGGTATTGTCTATCCAGGACCCACGGGGGTTATTTGCTCCTGGGCAGATGTGGAGCGGCAATCGGCTCATCGGGTGCAACTGCTGGGTGAGGAGGCAGACCTATGAGCCAGCGTGCCGATCGCCGCACCCTTCGCTTGCAACTGTTACCCATGTCCGTGACAAACCCGCCCTCTGCTGGCGAGGTTTCTCTCTCGACCTGGGGTGCCCTGGCAGACAGCGGAGCCACCACCTTTCCCCATCTCTGTCTGTGTCCGGGAGAAGCCTCGGAACTGCTGGTGCGGTTAGAGCATCGGGGCGACCATATCCTCAACTATCAGCTTCAGGTGGATGGGAATTTTCCTCTTGCCTGGTATACCCTCTACACGGAAGGCACCGAACTCCAGCCCCAGCGCCCCACCGAGGCAGTCGTCCGCTTTCGCCCCGATCCCCTTTTTTTTGAGGGCAAACAGGCTTTGGCACCGGAGCAAACCCTGACCCTGGACTATCAGGGGGAAGTGCGGGTGTATGGGTTGCCTGCATCAGACCGTGCCGGAGAACTGCTGGCAAGCGAACCCTTTCGCCTCTTCCTGCGTCCCCGTAGCCTCTATCCTGAGTTTTTACCCAGTGTCTATCGAGAAGTGGACTTTATTGGACGCTTCCTGAAGATTTTTGAGCAGTCGTTTGAGCCTGCGGTTAACACTTTACAGACGCTCTGGGCGTATTTAGATCCCCTGACTGCCCCGGAAGCCCTACTCCCCTTTCTAGCACAGTGGGTCGGTTGGCAAAATGAAGCGACCTGGAGTGTGGAACGGCAGCGATCGCTGATTCGGCGGGCAATGGAAATTTACCGCTGGCGGGGAACCCGGCGGGGCTTAGAACTTTACCTCCATCTCTACACAGGCTTGCCCTTGAGAGATGCCACCCGCCCTCTACATGAGCAGCCGATTCAAATCCATACGGCAACTCGCCAGGGGTTTGTGCTGGGGGAAACCGATATAGGACCGACTGCAATTCTGGGCGGCGGCAGACCCCTGCATTTCAGCGTCAAATTATGCCCCCAGGTGGGGCAATTCCTGGATGAAACGCTGGTGCGTTCTATCATTGAGCAGGAAAAGCCCGTTGTTTGCACCTACGACCTACAGATTGTCCCGATCGAGGAGGCTGTCCATGTCTGAGTTTCGTGCCTATCCCCGGTTGGAAGCCTTTGAGCGGCTGCACATTAGCGATGGGCTGGCGATCAATGCCGAGCGGTGGCAGCAGGCGCATCGATACCACCGCCAGCGCCAAAACTTTCAGTACCAGGCACTCTATGAACCAGGGATTGTCTACGGTTTAGGCGTAGCCACTTTACCTGGGCAAGGGGATGGGCGGTTGTTGCAGGTTCAACCGGGGATTGCGATCGATGTTGAGGGCAATCCGATCGTCGTTAAGGAACCGGAAGAATTTCGGATTGTCTCAGAACCCACGGAAGGTCAATCTCTGCTGGTCCACCTGGCGGTCAACTATGTCGATCCGGATACTCTACGGGGTATTCCCGCTACCCAGGTCGTGCGGGAAAGTTTTCGGATTGTCGAAAAATTGCACCTGGAGCCGGGCGATGTGGAAATTTGCCGGATTTTGTTGTTACCCGGAACCACCCAAATTCAGCCGCCTACTGATGTCTTTTCTCCCGGTACTAACCAGCTCGATTTTCGGGGGCGTTGCCATCCCAAGCCCTATCCTCAGTTTCGGGTGCAGGTAGGGCAGATAACCAGCGATCGCCCCAGCGATAGCATTACCCTGAATGGCTGGGTAGACCTGCTGCGATCGCTGGATGGGCTGTATCCTCTGCTGCACGGCAATCCCACCATCCAAACGCTGCCTGCCCAATCCTTAGCACGGGAGTCGGTCACTGGTAGCCAGTTGCTCTACATCCCCTACAGCATTCTGCTGCGGCTGATGAGTCCGGTTTTGCAACGCCTACAGCTCTATCTGGCTCAGGGTGGAGTGTTGCTGGTCGTTGCCGACTTTGCCGAAGTCAACCTGTTGGAATTGTTAAATATCGGACGGGAACTTCGGGCGGGCTTGGCAGAAGCCGAACGCGATCGGGATCTGTTTGAACAGACGGGTGCCCAACTTGAGGCAGAAATCATAGCCAACCAAAATGCCGTCAGCCAACGGTTGGCTGAAATTGAGCAACCCCTGGGGGCGATCGCCCCCCGTCTGGGTTTATCCTTCACAGGCAATGGGGAACTGGATGATGACCATCCCCTGCGCTGGCAGCCCTTTATATTCAGCCAGCTACCGACCTGTCAGGGGCATCCCATCTATGTCAAAAACTGGGATGGGCTGGTATTAATGGTGGGCGACCTGAGCCACTGCTGGGGTCGCAAAGCAGTGCCAGAACAGCCCCGGGAAGTGCTGCGGTCTGCCCAGGAGTGGGGGATTAATCTATTGCATTTTGCGGCTCAACGACATCAGTGGGTGCAGGCGATGCAACCGCTACCTGCTGTTTCAGAAGTTCCCCCCACCGATAACCTGCGGCAACGGGTTCAGTTTTCTGTCTGAGGTGCCCTGCTTGCCAGGTGCCCAATGTGCCATCCAAGGAGTATGAGGTGATGATTGAACCTGCCGCTGCGAAAAAGCAGATTATTACAGAGCTATCAAGTCGGCAGGTGTCCCTGAATGCCAGTCAGACCACGGATGTGTTTTATGTCACGGTCTACAACGACAGCGATCGCTTTGCCTCCTTCCAACTCAGGCTCCTGGCAGCCGGGAGCCTCCCAGGTGTGAACAAATCCTGGTATCGGCTGACTCCCTCCGTATCTTCCAAGATTCCAGTCGGCGACAGCACCCGCTTCAAAATTGAGATTTTTGATTTGCCGCCGATTGCTCAGCAGTTTCGGGGGGCAATTGACCTGACGGTGGAAGTCACCTCGCGGGAACTGGACAGTCAGTACGATCGCCAACCGTTGCGGCTGCTGGCAGAAGGGTTTCAGGGACAACCGCCCAATCTGTCTTTGATTGTGCCATCGATTCAGGCGAGTCCGGGTGAGCGAGTTGGCATTGTTGCCCAGGTTCATAACCCGACGCGATCGCCCCAGGAAGTGACCCTGCGCCTTTCCGGTTTACCCGATCGCTGGTTTCCAGAGGGAATTCTACAAACCCTGGTGGTGCCCTTTGGTAAACCTTTACAGGTGCGGTTTGAGTGTGAGGTGCCTGCCCCGATGGAGGCACCCAGCCAGATCTATCCCCTGCAACTGGAGGCGACTGGGCGCTTCCCCACGGTCGTTACTACCGGGCAGTTCCATGTCCTTCCTGCGGGGGAAGTGTTATTTGCTTGTGAACCTTGGGAAGCGGCTATCCCAGAAGTCTTAGGGCGCTGGCAAAACCCGACTCAGGGGACTGCCACCTTTGGGCTTCAGTTTGAGAACCGGAGCAATCTGGAACCGATGGTGCAGTTCAGGGTCAGGGATCTGAATCCGAAACGGCGCAGGTTTTGGCAGAAATCGCGATCGCTGGAGGTTGACCCAGCTCCCACCCTGTTGCCCCCAGGGGTGTCTCTGGCAGACTCCTCGACGCTGCCACTCCCCGTTGGTAGCAGTACCATTCCCCTTTATATTCAGCGACGGTTGCCCTGGTTAGGATGGGCGCGGTTACACCGATTTGAGGTATCGGCACAGCCGCTGGAATCGCCCATTCCGCTCCAGCCTGAAACGCAAACCCTCCAGGTGCATGTGTTTCCGGTGATTCCCCTCTGGTTACAGATATTGGGCACCCTGCTGGCACTAGGGCTGGGGACACTGGCATGGTTCTTGCTGACCGATCCGGGGCATCGTGGTCCCGTCAACTCGGTGCAATTCAATGGGCAGGGAACGGAGGTCGTCAGCGGTTCCGATGATCAGACCTTCCGACGCTGGCGGGCAGAGGGAAAACAACTCCGCTCCCAAAGCCACTCTGGCAATTTGAGACGGGCAATCCGGGTGATTCGGTACCGTCCGGTGAACAATGACCAGGTTGCCCTGGGGTTTGAGAATGGCGAGATCCAGATTGCTAATTTACTGACGGGGGAGCGATCGCGCCTTACCCCAGACAAGGACGATCGCGTTTTTTCCCTGGTGTTCAGCCGGGATTCTCGCACCCTGTTCAGTGGTCATGGCAGCGGGCTGGTGCTGCAATGGGATGTCACCCGGATGGTGCCGGAGCAAACCATCCCCCAACGTGCCTACAACACCCGCCTGACGATTGAAACCATGGCGCTGGTGGGCAATGAAGACCGCTATCTGGCAATGGGTGGGCGTTACAATCGCTTCCTGATGATGGATATCAAACCCAATGGCAATCCAGCCGCTAACACTGCCCCAACGCTGGAGATTCCCTACCCCGCCGGTAGCCCCACAGACTATATCTCCAGTTTCAGCGTGGCGGAGCAGCAGCCCAACCGACTAGCCATTGCAGATAACCAGGGCCGCCTCAGCCTGTGGGACACCCAGGCTTGTTTGCAAAACCGGGGACGCTGTGCCCCCACCGAAAAGCTGTGGTTGGGACATGCGGGTAGCCCGGTGCGATCGATCGCCCTCAGTGCGGATAGTTGCTTTCTGGCAAGTGCAGGGGATGACGGACAGGTGAAACTGTGGGCACTGGATGGACAGGGGATGCGCCGCTCTAGCGACTTAGAAGGACGGGTTCTGGCGCAACTGAATAAACCTGTGAATACTGTAGACATCATCGAAACTCGCGGTGAAATTTGGGTCACTAGCGGCGGCGATGATCGGCGGGTGCGGCTCTATCGGGCGCGATTGGACCAGGCGGGGCGACGAGGTGATTTCTGTCCCGTTCTGGCAGGAGGTGGGGCATGAATGCCAACCAGATTCCCGAAAGTAACGCCATGACCTACCAACCCCTGAGCATTATGGTGGCTGCCTGGGACCGGGACCGGGTGACACCGGGGGCAAAACATTACCTGGGTGTAACGCTGACCAACCGGGGAGAACAGGATGCGGTAGTGCAGGTGCGGCTGGAGTCTCCCTCTGACCTGTTGCAGCAGTGGTGTGACCAGCGGGAACAATGGCTGGCTTTAGCCCGTGATAAAAGTGGCGAACTCACTTTCTGCATCACCGTTCCCCCCGATGCCCAACCCCAATGGTTGGATTATGAAGTGGTGGCATCGCCCCAGGGTGCCTATGCTGACTGCTACCTGCCGCCCAGCCGTTGCCGCTTGCAAGTTCTGGCACCGGAAACCACCGCATCGACCCAGGACCCCACCTTTAGCCTCAGCCCTGTCACTACCCCGGAACGCCCGCTGATGGTGCAACCGGCAGTGCCTGCGACGATCGAGTTTCTGGTTGAAAACCGATCGGAGCGGGTCGATCGCTTCCGGCTGGAATGCACTGGCTTGCCGGATGACTGGCGGATTCAGGTGGAATATCCCCGAGATTTTGGCGGTGTGGGGCTGGTGCAACTTGCCGATAGCCTGGGCATCAATCCTGGCGATCGCGGTACAATCCGCGCCATCCTGTTGCCCCCTATCCTGCCCCTTGCCGGAAATTACCTGCCCACCTTTCGCCTAGCCTCAGAAAATGATCCAGACTTGGGACTACTGGGGCTGGTTTATCTCCAGGTGGAACCCATCTACCGGCTCCAGGCACAGTTGCAGATCCTTCAGGAGCAGGTGCGCGATCGTCCCGCCCAATTTACGCTTCTGTTTGCCAATCTAGGCAACACGTCCCGGCAGGTGCAGATTCAGCTTAAGCCCCTGACTCCTCCCGGTACCTGTATCTATGATTTGTCCACCGATGCTCTGACGATTGCGCCCCAGGTGACTACCCAGGTGCCCCTGGAAGGACGACCCCAGCGCTGGTGGACTCGCCCCTGGTTTGGACCGGGCAAAGTCTACCCGTTTCAGATAGATCTGACCGACCCAGAGCGGCACCCAATTATCCCCGAAACCCTCCAGGGCTATCTGACCTGGATGCCCCGCCCCTGGTGGCAACTGTTGCTGGCAGTCCTGGCAACCCTGGGACTCTTGGGTGCTTTGATCTTTCTGATTTGGTGGTACTTTCTGCGCCCTCCCATTCCACCGGAGGTTTTGGAATTTGCCGCTGAGGACAATCGCTATGCCGAACTCAACAACGACATGGCGCGGGTGCGCTGGCAAATTGAACATCCCGAACAAATCCAAACCTTGAAGCTAACGGGCTATGGACCCGAAGGAGACATCCTCAGTGGACCGCTGGTTTACGACTTCAAAGGCAACCAACTGCCCGCTGCCCTGCAACCCTTCTGCACCCAGCAGGATACCTTACTGACTTGTAGCCAGGTGCGAACAGATGCCTTTCAACCGGGCAAGTACATCTTTGAACTGACTCTGGTGCCCAAACGGCGACGGCTTGCCTCCACCTCCGTCAAAACCACTCCGGTCGAAATTACCGCCAAACCTTCGCCAGCCGTGACTGCCCTGGTGCCCAGGTCGCTGATTTACCGGGAAGCCGGACCTGCTACCCTCGCAGAAGCCACTTTGCCGGTGATTGATAGCGCCGGTGTGCGGCTCGACTGGACGGTCACCATGCCAGGAGAAATCACTGCCCTGCACCTGGTGGGCCGGGATAAGGAGGGCAAAATGATTGGGCAGTCCTGGTACGAGTTTCCCAGCCCCGGCAAGCTACCAGAAGCCCTCGCCCCCTATTGCCAGATAGGTCCGGTCCTGCTCTGTCGCAACGTTCCCACGGGCTTAACCGCTGTGGGCGAATATCGGTTTGAATTGCAGGCAGTCAGTGCCACTGCCCAGGCAACCCCGGATGCCACTGGACAACCAGCAGCGGCAGAGGTCAAACCCAAGTCCACGGAAATCGTCAAGATTCAGTCCCTCGTTCCTCAGATTCTCAGCTTTCAAATCAATGGGCGAGAGGCACCCGCCAAACTCCTGGTCCCAATCCCTCCTGGACTCACCGTACCCCAGGTTCAGGTCAGTTGGCGAGTCCAGGGTGGCTCCACCACCCGGGTCGAGCTAACCCCTTCTCCCGGCAGTGTACCCCTAACCGGCAGGGTCAACTTTCCCCTCAGTGCCCAGGGCAGCACCACCCTGACTCTCCAGGCAAAAACGGCAACCGGCGAACCCCTGAACCGTTCCGTCACCCTGGAAACCTACGATCCGACTCAGCCTAAACCGCCTGAAGCCCCCCCACCCCCACCATCCTCCGCTGCTTCCGGCGATGGTGCCTCTGCTACCCCCGGCGGTGCCCCTGGACCCGGCAGTGCGCCTGGGTCTGGAACCGCTGCTCCCAAACCTGCTCCCTTTGGCGCACCGTCTCCCACCCTCGACGATCGCCTCTCGCCCGCAGAGCAACCGCCCCAGTTTAGCCAATGATGACTCACTTCCAGCGTGCAATTCCACTGGCGCTCCTGTCCTTCTTGGGAGGTGCCCTGTTGCCACTGTCCGTCTCCGCCCGCGATCGCTTCCAGGATTTGAAAGACCCCACTTACTGGGCACAATTGTGCACTTTGCAGGCGAAAAGTAAGCCAGCAGAAGCAGTCACCGCCTGCGAGCGGGCGATTGAACTGCGTCCGGGAGACCCCCAACTGTGGGCGCGCTACGGTTCTTTGCAACTGAGTTTGCAGCAGTACCCGGAGGCGATCGCTTCCCTAGAGCAGGCACTTAAACGGCAGCCAAAAAACTCCCAGGCTTTGACCGCTCAGTGCATCGCCTGGAAGGAACTAGGAGACAGGGAAGCGGCAGTTGCCGCCTGTGACAAAGCCCTCCAGGTGAATGCCAACTGGAGCGATCGCTCTCCCCTGGTCGCCCACCACTACCGCAGTACGATTTTGAACGAGGAAAAGGCTTTTCTGGAAGCGATTAAGGTCTATGAGGAGGCATTGAAACAGGCACCCAATGACTCCCTGACCCTGTTTTACCGGGGGGAGGCACTGGAAAAACTGGGACAGCAACAGGCGGCGATCGAGTCCTATCAGCAAGCCCTGAATGGCAATGGCAACTGGGGTTCCGAAAATCCGGCGATCGCCTGGTACATTCGGGGACTGACCCACCGCAACTCCGGTGAGTTGGAACTTGCAGTGCAGGCGTTGGATCGCGCCCTCTTCCTCAACCCCAATCACGGACCAACGTGGTTCCAGCAGGGCGAAACCCTGCGTCAATTGCAACGCCTGACCGAATCTCTGATTGCCTACAACCGGGCAGTCGAACTCCAGCCCACCTCGTCCCAGACCTTACTTGCCCAGTGTCGAGTCTTGAACCAGTTGCAACAAGCAGAAGCGGCTCTGGCTGCCTGTCAGAAGGCAATTCAGGGAGATGGCGTTTGGGGTGGCGAAGCAACCATTGCCCATGCCCTGAACCAACAAAGCCTTGCTTTTACCAGCGTGGGTAAGTTAGAAGAAGCGCTGGCAATGGCAAACCGGGTCGTGGGAATGCGCCCCGACTGGGGACAAGGGTGGAGCGATCGCGCCGTCGTCCTGTGGTATTTCCAACGCTATGACGAGGCGCTGGCTTCGGTGGAAAAGGCACTGGTAATTAACCCCGACGACCCCCAGGCGTGGGCAAACCAGGGGCGTATCTGGCGATCGCTGAACAAACCCCAAAATGCCCTCAATGCCTACACCGAAGCCCTCAAACGAGATCCCAAAAATGCTTCTGTTTGGGCAAATCTGAGTGCTTTACAGTGGTCCCTCGGCGACTATCCCGCCGCGCTGGAGTCTGCCACCCGTGCCATCATCGCCAACCCTAACCTGACACAGGGCTGGCAGAACCACGGAACTGCCCTGGTTGCCCTGAAGCAATACAAGGATGCTCAGAAAAGTTTTGAACAAGCCATCCAACTCGACAAAACTAATGCTGAAGCCTGGACTGGCTTAGGACTGGCACTTGCCCAACTGGAGCAGTATCCCAAGGCGATCGAGGCTTTGCAAATGGCGATCGGTCTGAATCCCCAGCAAGCCGTTGCCCAACAGGCACTTAAAGCGGTGACTCTATTGCAAGAGCAGACTCCAAAACCGGAAAAGGAGCCGCAGAAATCCCCATAGTTGGGTGTTGGGTACTGGGTACTGGGTATTAAGGGCAATGAATCATTCAAAATGTAAAATTAAAAGTAATAAAAAACTCCGACTGGAAACAATTTTGGATTTTTAACTTTTCATTTTTAATGAGTTCGCATTCCTAAAGAGATTGAGTCTACGAGTCAAGCGGACTTCTTACCCCTCTCCCACCTCGATTCAGCACATGGGTATAAATCATGGTTGTTTTCACATCCTTATGACCCAATAACTCTTGTACAGTACGAATGTCGTAGCCATCTTCGAGCAAATGAGTAGCGAAACTGTGCCGAAAGGTGTGACAGCCCCCATGCTTAGTGATTCCTGCCTGCCGAATTGCCTGTTTTACAGCTCGCTGAACTGATTGTTCATAGAGGTGGTGCCGTCGCACTGTTTTAGTCCGGGGATCGAGCGATCGCTTCCAGGAGGGAAATACAAACTGCCATCCCCAATTCCGATTTGCATTAGGATATTTACGTTCCAAAGCGTAGGGCAATTCCACTGTGCCATAACCTAATGCTAAATCCTGCTGATGCAAGCTCCTTGCCTTTTGAAGTTGCTGCCTGAGAGGTTCAATACTTGAGGAGGGTAGCATTGTTATCCGATCTTTTCTGCCTTTACCATCCCGTACAGTAATCTGCTGATACTCGAAATCCATATCTTTTACTCTGAGCCGCAGACATTCCATCAGACGCAGTCCACTGCCATAGAGCAAACTGACGACTAGGTAATGCACCCCATCTAGATGGGACAAAATTTGCTTGACCTCGGAACGGGTGAACACTACTGGAACCCGTTCAGGTCGTTTTGCTCGTTCAATTTCATCAATGTAGGGCAACTCAACTTGCAGAACCTGACGATATAGGAATAACAGGGCACTTAGTGCCACTGTTTGCGTTGATGCTGCCACGTTTCGCTCAAGAGCTAGATGAGATAAGTAAGACCTGATCTCATCTACCCCCATTTCCCTTGGATGGCGCTTGTCGTGAAACAGAATGAAATCACGGATGTAGTGAATATAAGATTTTTCAGTCTTGAGGCTGAAATGCTTGAGGCGGATTGATTGCCTTACTTGGTCGAGCAGTCTAGGCGGTTGAGGTTGAGACATGGGTTAATGCTGGATAAGACCAATCTAGGGGGTGTTATCCGTCACTTTTGCTAGATAACACCCCAGATTTCCAGGATTAACTATCAGAAGCGCCAGATAACACCCCAAAATCCCTGACTTAACCTGCAAAGTTTCTGTTTAATTCCTTAAAAAGAAGGTATTATCCCGCAGATCTGGTAGATAATTCTGGGCAATAAGGGTGTTATCCCGCAGATCTGACGGTGAATATATAGTTGGGCACCTCGATTAATTGGTTTTCTAGCAATTTTCAGTCTCATAACAGTCTCATGGTCAATTGCTGGGCTTCGGCCAGCAAAATCTGCGGCGCATAGAGCGTCTAACCTGACTCAATACCCGATTTTGGGCAGATCTAT
>NZ_JBXBCF010000026.1:0-1258 GCF_056784235.1 Kovacikia sp. CALU 1929 | reverse complement strand
TGAGACTGTAAATTAGTTTGTGTCAAAGGTCAAAAAACAAGATCTAATGAACTAATGAACAAAGGCACTAAACTATGACCTTTCGACCGGAACTCATTGACGAGTTGCTCAAAGAATATCGTACTCCCGAAGACCTAATGGGAGAGGGCGGCATCTTCAAGCAATTGACCAAAGCCTTGATCGAACGATGCTTGAACGCTGAGTTGACCACGCATCTAGCAGAGGAGCAGGAACAACCAGAGCCAGAACGTCCCAAGAATCGGCGTAACGGGCACAGCCAGAAGACGATCAAAGGGGAATTTGGCGAAACCGAGATTGGGATTCCCCGTGACCGCAACGGTGCGTTTGAACCGCTGCTGATTGCCAAAGGGCAGACTCGCTTCAACGGCTTTGATGACAAGATTCTGTCGCTGTATGCCCGTGGCATGACGACACGGGACATCGAGGCACAATTGCAGGAATTGTATGGGGTAGAGGTGTCTCATACGCTGATTTCCAACGTGACTGAAGCCGTAGAAGCTGAACGCAGAGCTTGGCAGAATCGCAGTCTGGATGCGGTTTATCCGATCATTTATTTTGATGCGATTATCGTCAAAGTGCGCCATGAGGGTCGAGTCGTCAATAAAGCCATCCACCTGGCTTTGGGGGTGAATCTGGCAGGTCAAAAGGAACTGTTAGGACTGTGGATGACTCAGAATGAATCGTCCAAGTTCTGGCTCTCGGTGCTCACAGAGTTGCAAAATCGTGGCGTTAAAGACATCTTCATTGCCTGTGTGGACGGGCTAACAGGCTTTCCAGAGGCGATTGAAACACTTAAACCATTTTCTCTGAAGCTGCACAGAAGAAAGCCTGGTAGACAAGGGGCTTAAGCCCCTTGTTAAGTGCAAACTCATATTGAACTGGTATACCAAGCAGCAATGACTACCTATTACCCATTACCCGCTCCCGAACTCAAAGCTCAAAATGCTCAATTTTTAACTCTTCACTGGGCCGTCCCGTCCCAATTTCCCAGTGTGACAAATTAGGGACAATCGGTTGGCAGAAGGGTAGGATTGTTGTCAATCTTTTGTCGTGAGCCTTCTGGCACCATGAAACTGGTTAAGAAAATATTTGGGGATTCGACTCAGCCATTTAAATCAAATAACTCTGAGGCGCTGTTTACACGTAATTTACCTGATACCAACCGGTAGATTTTTTCATCTGAGATGGAAATCATGAAGTTCATTTTGATAATTTAGGCACCTGAATACAATTAATC
>NZ_JBXBCF010000025.1:0-2141 GCF_056784235.1 Kovacikia sp. CALU 1929 | reverse complement strand
CGGTTAACAGTCCATATCGTCTGGGTAACGAAGTATCGCTACGCGGTGCTCAAAGGTGAGATTCAAAAGCGATGCCGGGAACTGATTATCCAGGTGTGTGACGCAGAAGATGTCACAATTCTCAAAGGAGCAGTCAGCAAGGATCCTGTGCATCTGCTTATTGAGTATCCGACATCAAACTCAGTGAGAGACCTGGTCAAGCGGATGAAAGGGCGAAGTTCAAGTTTGTTGCAGCAAGAGTACCCAGAATTGCAAAAGCGATATTGGGGCAAGCATTTTTGGGCGATGGGTTATGGTGCATGGAGTACCGGGAATCTGACTGAGCAGTTAGTGGAGGAGTCTTTCGAGCATCATCGGAGTCCATCGAATCAGGAGCTCGATAACTTCCTACTTGAGTAGATTAACTTGGGCTTTCAGCCCTTTAGGAACCTATGCACTTTCAGTGCATAGTGGTTCAGTAATTCGCTAATAAATTGAAGTCACCATTTTTAATTTTGCGAGTATCTTGAAATAGTAATGATTTCATCAGTAGTTTGAAGTTATACCCCTTCCACTAAAGCCTTACAGAGTAGCTTGATTAAGCTACTTGCCTACTGTGTTTGATCGCCTAGTGGTTCCAAATAACTTGAGATTCCTGCTCAATCTCTACCGAGTCACTTCTTGTAAACCGCTCATCCTATGACTCAACCGAATCTCTTGGACTCTGCAAAACAAGGTGATCCAGAAGCGATCGCTAAACTCATGAATTTTACCCTCCAGCCTAAAGGAATTACGGCTGAGGCGCAGCGGCAGGGTGATTGTCTTGAGGTGGTTCTAACTTCAAATCGGGCGCTAAATTCAACAGCCCTGGTTAGTTTTGTTCAGAAAGGGATAACCAATCTAGGGATTTTGTCGATTCAAACCATAAAGGTTTCCGGGAAAAAAGTTGGGGAAGACTCTCCAGCATGGGCAGAAAGGTTTGAGATCTCCGGGGTCAGAAGTGCTACGGGTGACAGTTCCACAAGCGAGAACCCGGCTGTTTCTCAATCTTCTTCGCCGATGATGGATCGTTCAGCGAAACCAGCAAAACCACTGTTTAATCGTTACTGGGGAAATCAATTTCCGGCGGTAAGCGTTAACTTGAGTAAGCTGAAAACGCTTACAAAACGTCTGGGGTTGCAGACTCGGAAGCGGCTAGATCACTGGCTGGCGATCGCCGAACGTGCCACATCTCAAAGGCGACTTTATGGTACACGGGTTCCAGTCAGAGTGCGTTCCTCTAAATATGCTACGGCATTAATGGTTGCGGTGTTACCTGCGTTTTTGCTAGGGGCGATCGCCGCTGTGGTTGCTTCTATGGCTCAGGGTGGGTCTAGTCAAACCGGGATGCAATCCTCCAACGCGCTCTCTGGAGGGCAGAAAGGCAATCCACCCAGTCAGGCTCAACTAGAGCAACAGACAGAAGTGAGAACCTATCTGGATAAGATGAATAAAGCGCAACGGGATTTCTATCTTAAAAATGGTCGATTCGCTTCCAGTTTAGAAGAGTTAGAGCGATCTGCTGATGTCATCTCACTGCTGTCGCAAAGTCACTATACCTATAAGCTCACAGTTTCCAGTGGCACTCAAGCTCAGTTGACGGCTGTACCAAAAGCAGAAGGCTTAAAGAGTTTTACAGGGGTTGTACAGGCGGCAAAAACAGGAAGTAGCTCTAGACAGGCAGTGACCACTATTTGTGAATCCAACCAACCTTCCCAGATCCCTCCATTGGTGCAAGTGCCTGAGAACAGTCAAATTCAGTGCCCTGCTGATTCAGCCAGAATTTCTTGATGCATTGCTGAATGTTATGTATGATTTAGCCCACCCTGCGGGAAGCAAGCGACATCCCCAACCCTTCTCCCTCTCCCAAAGGGCTAGGGCTAGGGTGAGGGCAGATTTTTCGGTTCATATCTCGATTCAGCAACGCCCCCCATTAGCTCTGGCTCACGTTGAGCCATAATTTCTATCTGCTCCACCTGCTGGGTAATGTTTCAAATTTGTTGTTTTCCATCAAAGAAACTGCTTTGATGGAGGAGTCGGCAATTATGGAAACGTTAGCATGGTTTTAGAACCAGTCCGCTGTCCCAGCTGTGATGGGATTGAGGTGATCAAACACGGCACAA
>NZ_JBXBCF010000024.1:0-25110 GCF_056784235.1 Kovacikia sp. CALU 1929 | reverse complement strand
TCAAAACACTCGACCAACTCCAACTTAAAGTTGATCAACTGATTGCTCAGTTAACTCCTGAGCTAATTGCTTCCATCACAGGGTATGCATTTATTCTCGATGCCCTATCTGCCCTGAATACTGTTTAAATTGGTATCACCGTGTTGGTGCCCGTTTTTCGCACAGTGGGCACGCCTGAAGCATCAACGCTAACGACAATTTCAACGTGCCCTTCCCCTGTTCTGTTATTTGGAGTACCGAGCACGCCGCCCTGATACAGGGATATCGCTCCAGGTACCGGCTGGTCATACCGCCTGAATCCAGCTTCCTCAAAAGCGTATTGCTCCAACTGCTTGACGTTGTTGTGTTCTACCGGGTAGCGAGGGATTTTAGCCGCAACATACTCCCAGCAAATGCAATTTCTCCCACCTGGTGAGCGGTAAGCCTGTATTTCCTCTACTTCCCTGTTTTGCCGCTCGTAGCGGGGCGGCTGGTATTCCTGCCGGGGTGGTCTAGGCTGCTGTCGGTTTCGGTATCGGGGATTGTCCTGGCTCCATGCAACGGACTGTTGCTGGAAGGAATGAGGGGGGAATGAGGGATAAAGGGGGCGAACTGACAAGTCAGCGCTTGCGCTATCGCCAAACCGTCTGTCCCGTTGCTGCCTCTGTGGGGGATTCAGATCGCCAAACCTTTCGTATCGCTGCCACCTCCGTGGCTGATTCCGCTCGAACCGGGGTGGGTAAGTCTCTTTTGCCCTGCTCTGATACTCGCCAGTGAGGGGAAGAGGTTGAATGGTAATTGTGCAGCCAGATCCGACCGCTGAGATTGCAGCAGTGAGAGCAAAAAGTATGGGTTTCATGGTTTGAAGGTTTTAGGTTAAGGGGAACCCATTGGGTAATTACGTTCAGCCGAGGGAGATGATGGCTGCTGAATCTGGAACTGATACCCGGCATCTCTGAGGAAGTAGCCAGAGATGAAACAAACCAGACAGGCGATCGCCATCACGAAACCACCGATAAAACTGCCATCATCTTTTCTGTCCATCGTTTTTGACGCTCCTATTACTGATAGTTAAAAGGGTTTATCTTTTAGGGAGTTACTAACCAATTGATTCAGATTTATAAAAGATTCTTTTGCGGTAGCCAGTCAGTAGCCAGTCGCCGAGCCGTCGCCTGGAACCCCTGTAGCTGCGTGGTAGCTGGTAGCTGGTAGCCAGTAGCCGGGTAAAAAGGGTGGCTACTGCTGGCTACTCCCACTGGGCAAGGGTAGCCGGGGTCTAGTAGCTGGCAGCCAGTAGCTGGTAGCCACTGGCTACTACTCCAAAAACGGGTAAAAAGGGCATATTTGTTTTTGCTGGCTACTGGCTACTGGCTACCGCCTTTAACTATTAGGAGAAAAGGTTCTCCCATCAAATCTCAATGCCTGGTAGTAAGGGTTAGGATCATCCTCTCCAACCTGGGAGACTACACCGATTCCAATGGACTCTAATTCATTGAAAAGCTGTTTCACACCTTCAGCTTTAATCGGGCGATAAAGCCGTGCTTTACTGGGGGCAAAGTTGACCACATGCTTGGCAGTCACCGCACCATTCCGCATTGAGAACAGGACAACCCCCTGCATTGACTCATCCAGACTGGGTAACACCGGCGCGATTTCCTCAAACTCTTTCAGCAGGTCCGGATCTTCTCTGAACAGCGATCGCAATTGCTGCAACTCCTCATCTAGCGGGGCAACCGTCTGGGATGGAGCTTGTACAGGCTCAGGGTATTCATCAATTGCCCCAACCGCATAACGCACCTGGTTTCTGAAGTTGGCTAATCCAACTTTTGTGGACTGCCAAAAATCAGACTTATTGTGGTGTAATCAGGATACGTGTAATTTAGTGCCACAAAACGCTGGAAAGCTTTCAGGCTATAGCTTATAGACGTTAGCTCTTTTCTAATTTGTAAGTTGTCCACCAATGTCGTGGAAGGCTATCACTATTTCCTGGACTGGATCTTCTTTGGCAAACAGGGGGTGATCACCGAGCATGACCCAGAGGAGCAGGAAAAGCGGCTAAAGTACCTCGATTTGGTCGCAAGTGCAGTAATTCTGCAAAACACGGTTGATATTTCCTATGCCATTCGAGCCTTGAGTGAAGAAGGGTACCCGCTCAAGCGGGAGATTCTGGCAACCCTTAGCCCTTATTTAACCAGGCATCTGAAGCGATACGGGGATTATGTTGTCGATCTGGGTAGTATTCCACAGCCCTTGGAAGGGGCTATTACTCTGCCAATCGACATTGCTGAAAACCAGATAGAATGAGCATTACAGCGTTTCGTGGCACTAAATTACACGTATCCTGATTACACCCCAAGTAGCTGTTCTCCAGTTCCAGCGGCAGGTGCTTTAGCAAGCAATCGAGGGCTACCTCCAGGGTTGCTTCATCGGTCAACGCAGGGGTGGGAGATAATGAAGAGGATGGGTAGGTCGTCATGGTTTGATTTCAAAGCTTTTTACCTGACCCTACCCCTTTCCTATTCTCTTTGTCTAAAAAATTCTTGATCTACTGAGGCTGTGCTATATGGCAATTTATGGTAGAAGAAGTCTTACTTGTCATATCTATTTTGTTATAGATCTTCAGCACGCCCTAAATCTATATAACTACATGAAGTACGGGATTTTTATCAGATCATGCCTTGAACACTATGGACCCTATGACATTTCATCTTTTAGTTTTGGTCAAGATAGAAACAAAGAAATAATTGACGAGTTTAGAAGTATTGGATCTATAAAAAGTGTTCAGGCGTTTAGCAAACATAGTAAAGAATATCTTGAAGCTGCACGGCAGCAACTAATCATAAATTTTTTCTCAATATTTGAGTTTTTAATTGGAAATACTCTAATAGAACTTTGGGAGCTATCTCAGTTAGTATCAGAAAAGGAACTTGGAAATAAGCTTTATTTTGTTTGGCCCAAGGTTGCAAGAGATCAATACAGAGCGGACCACAAGCTATCTGGTATAGAAGATGCAGCTTGGCTAGAAAATAACCATAAGTGGGACTTTTTGAAAAAGCGTATAGGCGTTTTATCAGATCATTTAAATGTGGATGTGAAAACCATAAGGGTTACACATAATGGTCGTAACTATGGCTGGCAAGACTTCTGTAATTTGCGAGAGGCAAGGCATAGGGTAGTACATACTGCAGGAAGACAATCTATTTTCACTAGTAAACCTTATGAAAAGATAGAAATCAGCGAATCAGATGTGCTGTGCGCGTATAAGTTTCTCATTAAATGTCAAGCTAGTATTGATCAGGGAATTTATAAAGTTCCAATTTTGAGGGATGATTTAGCTGGCAAGACAATTGAGGGGCTAATTGGTTAGCTTACTAGTACATTGAGGCGAGATACCGGCATTTTTTATCACATCGCCTTAAAACCCATACCAGATAGACATTTCAGCTTTCTGTTGCTGGTTCTAATTGCTAAAAGCCTTGATTAGTAAGGGGTTGGACTGATTTTGGACTTGTACTAATCAAAATTGGCCCGTACACTTCCTGATTTCTTCTTAATTTGTGGTTTGAAACCCTCATTCTACCGTTGCACTTCCCTGCGCAGCAGCTGTCCATCAAAATTAATCCAATTTGGGGTGTAATCAGGATACGGGGTATGACACCGTTCCTGGCAATTAAGTACCACATCGGCTATAACCGTTACTCTACATGGCTTTCAGATTGTGATCTTTCCTGATTTGGGCAACGTTGATGACCAGAAAGGGCTAGGAGCGAATTCGGGGTGGCTAGTGATTGATAACTTTCAGTGATGTCCCTTCCAACAGAAATTAACTGCCCGGACAGCAGAAGTTATCAAGCGTTTAGGAGCAAAACGCTTGATAACTTCTGCTAATCATCTTGTGAGGCTTGTACCGTTGCCGAGTCGGCAGAAGTGCCACGGCAAGATCGAACTTTGGAGTCCTTAAAGCCTGTGAGATTACGCTTGTAATATGGGCTTTTGAAGTTGAAACAGTGCCAGAAACAGTCCGACCCGTTTGTAGTATAGATTTTCCCACTTTAGCAGAACTTATCAATAGAGATCGTGTAATGTCCAACCGGCTCGATCATTCCCAGGTTTCTATTCTTCCTGATTGATTAGGGCATCCCGATCTCCTCTCAGATGTCGTCAGGTAGAGCATTTTTGCGGAAAGTTGATTGCTGTAACTACTTCCTAGTAAAGGTTTCAGACGATGTGGTACTTAATTGCCAGGAACGGTGTCATACCCCAACAATGGCAAGGGGGACGAGCCGATTTACCAGTTGATTTGGTTCTTTGTACATTGGAAGAATCCTTGGAACAGAAGGATAGGAAATCGCTCTCACCGTCGCCAAACTTTGAGGGCGGTTTCTGATTCAGAATGGAACTGCCGCCAAGCCAAAGCCCCAAGGCTCAACGATGCCGGGTACAGGAAATTCGACTTGACAGAAGGTCGTAATAAATCGCTTGATAGCTTTGAACATGGGGCAGATCCTTTCTGTGGGGTTGGCTAATGAATCGTGCAGACCATCAAGGTGGGTGCCGACCGTCGAGCGTGCAGCATGGCTTTCACAGCGGCAGGGCACCCACCGCAGAGCAGGGGGCGATCGCTAGAAAGTCGCTGGTCAGGTCGGGCACGTCCAGGGCATCGTCAATCAGGACGGAGAAGTTCAGCGCTTCCTGGGGTTCGGCTTGCAGTTCTTGCAACAGGTATTGCTGGATGCGGAGGGGCGATTGGCGCAAGCGGTCTGCCATTGCACGAGCGGTGTCGCGTTCGTAGCGGCTGAGGCGGCGATCCAAGTTGGACACCTGCCCATTGATGCGATCAATCCCGGTTTGGGTTAAGGCAGAAATCTGAGTGCGGGAGTAGGTGTTGAGACCATCCAACTGCTGTTGTTGCTGGTCTCGGTTGGGGATGGGGCGTTTGATTTTGGGTTTGCGTCCATTCAAGGAGTCTTTGAGGGCTTCGGTGTTAATCGGCATGGGTTGAAATCTCCTGGAGCAGTAGGGTTTTGAATCTTGTGAGCGAACGATTTCGTTTGAGCCAATACACTAATCGAACTAAAAGCCGCAAATCCTGCGGCTCATAAAAGCCATAAGCATTCGTAGAAATGCAGAGTTGCTGCGTCCACCATTGGAGCGTTCGGTCAGGAACCTCTTTCCCACGATGACGAGCTAACTCAAGCTGCAATTCCCGAAACGTGTACCAATTTGACTCAATCACCTCTGTAGTCATGGTTTCCGTAGTTTTCATTGCGTAGAAATTGCGGGATGGTTGTTGACGCAATTGCGGTGCAATGAATCTTGCATTAGATGCCAGCATAGCTTCAGAAGCTATTTGATAGCTTCTGAAGCTAATCCCAAAAAGCAGAGGTGAGAGTATGATTTCGGAATCACAGATCCTTTCGTTTGACGAAATGGCACCAACCAAAAAGGAAAAAGTCACCTTTACCTGCACGGCTGAAACAAAGCAGGCTCTGGAAGTGTGGGCAGAAAAAGAAGGTCGTACCATTTCCAATTTGGTCGAGCGAATCGTTCTCTCTGCACTCGCGGTGACGGCAGAAGAGCAAAATCAGCATAAATGAGGCGATCGCGATGACAACGCAACTCGTACATCCGCCACAACCAAGACCAGCAAAGGTGATCCATAACCTCACCTGGGAGCAACTGGAGGAGATTGACCGTTCCCTGGAAGACTTTCCAGGACTAAAGCTCATTTACCTGGACGGCACGCTTGAGATTATGCCGATTAGCGCGGAGCATGAGGATGCAAAAGCCACCATGCGGATGCTGTTAGAAGCTTACCTGCGAGCCAACGGGATTCGGTTCTATAGTCGTGGCGGTCCCACCTTGGGAAATAAGGAACAGGGAGCCAGAAACGAGCCGGATGAGTGCTTTAACATTGCCACGCGGAAACAATACCCAGACCTGGTGTTTGAAGTGACTGTCACCAGTGGCGGCGTTGACCGCTTAGAAGGCTATCGTCGCATGGGCGTGATTGAGGTGTGGTTTTGGGAGGACGGTGCGCTGTCGATCTACCACCTTCGCGCTGATGGTTACCAGAAAATTGCTAACACTGAGCTGCTAGAGAGCTTTCCACTCCAACTCTTCAACCGTTACATCACCTATCACGATCAATATGATGCGGTGACGGAGTTTTTAGCAGCGGCGCAACAGCCCTCGTAAAAGGTGTTTATGCCATGCAAACCCGTAACTTTCTAAAAAACTTTGCCAGTGGACGGGATCTGCGGTTAGATCATTTATACTTCACCACAGCAAAGCTTCCACAACAGCGCAAGTTGCTGGTGAAACAACAAGTTTCCACGTTTGTAGCGAAAGGAGTGTCCGTCATGTTCTAGGCAACCCTAGAAGCCAAAAACCCCCACTGCGGCGAAACAGAAGGGGTCAAAAGGCTTTTATTCGATTTGAAGGATAGGAGCAGGGACGCTAACTGATGCTTTGACGGGCAGGTTGTTAGGTCACCAGCTTTGCTATGCCAATTTTAGTGGCAATTTGTCAAAAGGTGCAACATCTTTGACGAATTGACCCAAATTTTGCATGGCTTCCTATCTGCTGCTGTTCCAGCTATAGGAGTTGCATTGTGTATCTGACAAGTTTTGACAACCGGGAGGGCATCCAATGAAACCTGCCCTCTCTCCCCAGTTTCCCTCTGTCCAGGAATGGGATGATTCGTTTCTCTCCCTCTTCCCCCACCGCTATGACTACTTGTGGGCAGAACATCCAAACCCCGGCGAACGCCCGGAATGGAAAACGGAAAGTCGCCATCCCCTCAGCGATCGCCTGCTGCAACAGGGCACAGCGCTCTACGGTGTCCGGTTTGGTCCCACCACTCACTACTGTGTCCTCGATGTGGACAAAGGGAGTGCTTACCACCCCACGCGAGATCGCTTTGCCTGGAAACGAATGCTCGCAGCGCTGGAAGTCTTAGGACTGGTGCAAGCCGTCGTCTGCACCTCCAGCTACAGCGGTGGGCTGCACCTCTACTTTCCCTTTGATACTGAACAGAAGACATGGGCGATCGCCCTGGCGGTGTCCACACTGCTAGAAAACAATGGGTTCAAACTGGCTCCTGGTCAGATGGAAGTCTTCCCCAACTGCAAAGCCTATGTCACCAGTGGTGAGCATAGTCTCTACAACGGTCACCGTCTACCGATGCAGGCGGGGTCATATTTACTGAATCAAGACTTGCAAATGATCTGGGGCAACCAGGAGACGTTTGTGCAGCACTGGCAGTTTGCCCAACAGCGCAACAGTCTCGATGCCAAAGCGCTGGACCGCATTCTCAAAGCGGCGCGACGGCGACAGTTCCGCGTCACGGGCAAAGCCGATAAGTTCTTGAATGACCTGAATGCCGAAATTGAGCAGGGTTGGACCGGTCCCGGACAAACCAATCGGTTACTCGGACGCATTGCCATGCGCTCTTATATCTTTGGGCATGTCCTCTATAGTGACAAGCCGTTAGAAGGCAAGGCGCTAATCCACGATATCGTCACAACCGCCCAAGACCTCCCCGGCTATCACGATTGGTGTCAGCATCAACATGAGGTCGAGAAACGTGCTCAGGAATGGATGCTCGCCATTGAACAAAGCCACTACTTTCACTACGGCACCGACAAACGTCCAGTAGACCCAGGAGAGTTAAGTCCTGATCAGCCTGACGAGTCAGAACCAAACTGGAACCAGCAGCAGCAAGCCGAGGCTAGAGCACGCATTCAACAAGCAGTCGCTGACCTCTTAGACAAGGAAGCACTGCCATCAGGTATTACCGAACGCTTTGATGCCCTCGTGACCTATGGACTGAGTGGCACCACGCTCTATCGTCACCGCGATCTCTGGCATCCCAGACATTTACAAAACGCAACAATGGGCGCGCTTCAAAGTGATGCGAAGCCAGATTGCTCGTGGACGGCATCTGGCTTCGACAATCACACAAACTTATTGGGTGAAAGCGGGTGTAATACGCTGTCTGATGGGAGTTCTAGCGCTTTGGAATGTCTAGAACCATGGGCGATCGGGTGTAATACCACTCCCATCAGGGATTTGAGCCATGTAGAACCGAGAAATATGACCCAGGAGGAGGGGATTGCTTATATCAAACAGGTCTTAAACCAGGTAGAAGCAAGGCGACAGGTAGAAAAAGCTCAGAAACGACAACGCTTGGCGGGACAAGGACATCTGGTACTCCCCTTTGACCAGGAAGCGCCGTAAGCGCTGGTAGCACTGCGGTTACGGCTGCGCTTGTGGCTTTTCAGGCTATGTCGGCTTCACCATTCCAGGTGGATCTGTCAAAGTATCGTGGTTAATTGCCCACCACGCAGTGATTGGCAGCCAAGCAAAATATGAGTCGAAGTTATCAATCACGCTCTGCCCCAACGCGCTCGCCACTGCCCTTGTTGATCCACACACCGACAAAACGGTTCCTGTCTATCTCATGCTTGGTTGCTGAAAGCTTTGTTCCGCAAGCTTCTAACGCCTACCGTGATACCAAATTACACGAATGGGTCTCCGACCCGTTAATCAGGGAATCTTTAAAGTTCACATCAATCAAGCTAATTCAATCCTGGGCAATCTAATTTGGGTGGGCTATAAGGAGTAAGCGACTCACCCATTGATTTGTGCTGTCAAGCAAAAGATACCTGGTATTTACCAAAGCTGAGTTGATAAAGTGTCCTGGAAGCTACTATGACCCTGCCAACCCTGTTCGAGATTTGTTCTCTGCGTCCAGATGTGCGTGATGGTCGAATTGCAGAATCGGACTTTGCGGCTGATTTAGCCCAAGTTTTGCGAGGAGATGCTCCTGACGAGTATCGAATTCCAGCCAAATTCTTTGCGAATACTCATCCAACGAGGGGATTGAAGGAACTTCTAAAAAGCGTTTGTTTGCGATTGCAGGGAAGTAGTGAGCAAGTCGCTTCGATTTTTCGACTGGATACAAACTATGGGGGAGGTAAAACTCACTCTCTGATTGCCCTAACCCATGTTGTCAATGGGATGCAGGGAGTTCAAAATACCTCGGAGTTTATTGATCCAGCATTGATACCCACCGGGAGGATACGAATCGCTGCATTCGATGGTGAGAATGCTGACCCAGTCAACGGTCGTCTGGTTGGGGAGGGGATTCGCGCTAAAACCCCTTGGGGAGAGCTGGCGTATGGACTGGCAGGGCGGAAGGGGTATGAGCTAATTCAGGCTAGTGATGAGCAGGGAATTGCGCCAGGTGCAGAAACTATTCGGGAATTGTTTGGCAATGAGCCAACTCTGATTCTGCTGGATGAATTGTCTGTTTATCTACGAAAACTGAAGGCAAAGGAACGAGATCGCGCTGGTGGGCAACTCACTGCTTTTCTGACTGGTTTATTCAAAGCGGTGGAATCTTCCCCCAGAGCAGCACTGGTTTTTACCTTGGCGATCGGCAAGAGCGGATTGGCGACCGATGCTTACAGCGAAGAGAACCAGTTCATTGCGGCCAAAATGGATGAGCTGATGAGCGTGTCAGCTCGGAAAGCAACTTTGCTCGACCCAACGGAAGAAGATGAAACCGTCAAGGTCTTACGACGGCGGTTGTTTGATTTCATTGATGATGCCCGTGCCGAAGCTGTTATTCAGGAGTATCAGCGGCTGTGGGATCAACAACGGGAAGCGATCTCCTCAACCACCGCAGCAGACAAGCGGTTGGAAGCCTTTCGGAATGGATATCCCCTACACCCGGAGCTAATCGAAACCCTGCGAGATAAAACGTCAACGTTAAGCAACTTTCAGCGGGTTCGGGGGATGCTACGATTACTAGCTCGGACAGTCGCCCAACTCTGGAAAGAGCAACCCCAGTCTACCTATGCCGTCCATCTCCATCACCTAGATCCAGGGAATGAGAATATCCGGCGTGAGATTGTCACCAAGTTGGGGTTGAGTCAGTATCTACCAGCAATCCGTTCAGATGTGGCAGGGGTAGAGGGTGACCAACTTTCCTTAGCACAGGAATTGGATGCAGCCCATTACAAGGGATTACCTCCTTATGCTGCTTATGTAGCCCGTACAATCTTGTTCCATTCCCTGGCGTTCAACGAGTCACTAAAGGGCTTAACGTCAGAACAATTACGCTACTCCAACCTGTCACCGGGGTCAAACTTGAGCTTTGTCGATGATGCGATTCGCCGCTTTGTACAGAATTCGGCATATCTGGACGATCGCCCCAACGTGCCCCTTCGATTTCTAACGGAAGCTAATCTGACTCAAATGACTCGCCGTTACGAGCAATTAGTGGATCCAGCAGAAGTCCGTGCCCAATTGAACGATCGCATTCGCACAATTTTTAAGGGAACCACGCTTCAAGACATTCCGTTCCCAGGCGGTCCATACGATATCCCCGACGACACAGGTGAGGGGAAGCCCTACCTTGCCATTATTGGTTATGAAGCAGAGGTGGTTCGGAGCAGTCAAGTTCAGGTTCCGGTGTTAGTTCAACGACTCTTCAAAGAGAAAGGTAGCAGTGGCGATTTACGGATTAACCGTAATAACCTGGTGTTCCTTTGTGCGGACAGCGATCGAGTGGATGATATGCGGAGCAAAATGCGCCGCCGACTGGCGTTGAGGGATTTGAAGAGACCGGAAGTCCTTTCTCAGCTGGCGACTCACCAACAGGAAAAATTGAAGGAGTTAGAGCAGAAGTCTGAGTTTGAAGTGACCACAGCAGTCCAGCAAGCCTATCGATATGTGTTTTATCCTTCCCGCTCCCGGTTAGAGGGGTCAGAGGTAGATCTAGCTTATGCCGCGATGGAAGATCCAAGCACCTCAGAAGCTCCAGGTCAGGGACAAAAGCAGGTTGTTCGCAAACTACGAGAAGCCCAGAAGAAATTGCGTCTCCCAGAGGATATGCCAGATGCGCCCTCCTATATTCGGGACAAGACCCCACTGCGGCGAGGACAGGTGACGGCAGCCAGCTTGCGTTTGGAGTTCTACCGCGATCCAGGTCTGCCGATGTTGGTTGGTGATCAGGTTTTCATCAAAGGTATTGTGCAGGGGATTGAGTCGGGTGAGTTTGTTTACCGCAGTGGGGATTTAATCTGGGGTAAGGGGCAACCGGGGGCAACCATCAAGATTGATGAAAACTCCTACATTTACACCGCAGAATATGCCCGTGACAATGATATCTGGCCCCCAAAATCTTCACCGACCTCCCCACCAGATGGCAGTTCTGGTGGAACGACCACTCCGGGAACAGGGGATAGCGGCGGTAGTGAAACTGGTACGGGTACTGGCACAGGTACAGGTGGTGTTACTCTCCCCATCACCCCTGCACAGCCGGGAGCTTTTACTGCGGAAGGTCCCTTAAGGGAGGCGTTGGGTTCTGTGTGGGAGCAGGCACGTTCGGCTCAAGTGAAGGCGATCGCCCTGCTGGAAATCCAAATTTTTGATGCCAGCGATGCCTTTACGTTAATTGGTATGATCCGAGCGATTCCAAAGTCAAAAGTGGGAGTAAACTTCTCTGGCGAGTACGAAACAACGGCAGGAAGTATGTTCAGCTTTGAGTTCAATGGTCAGGTTGAGGATGCCTTACCAGTAAAGGATTTTCTGGCATCTCAAGTGCGGGCAGCGACTGGCAAGAATCTCCATGCAACCTACACGGTTGAGTTTGCCGAGGGGCTTGACTTGGGTGGGGGTGAACCTGAGAAGCTAACAGAGCGTCTCAGCCGGTTGGGTGCTGGGGCAGCCCATGTGTCCGCCAGAGCCGAAGGAGCTTCTTAAAATGCCAGTTCTAGAGTTGATGGAACCAGAGATTTCGGCTCGGACGAATGCAGTAAATTCCTATACTGGGCAACCGCAGTATGAATTACGGGCAGAGAGCCTGGGCACAGGGAACTTGCAGTTGGAGGTATGGCAGCTTCCGTCTGTGGCAACACCGCAGATGACGCAACCAGTGCGAGTTGCCGGGTTGAAGGGGCGGAGCATGGCACTGATTGAGCATCGAGTATTGCGGCGACTGGCAAAAGCAGATATCACGATCGCGGGTTTGAAGCCCAAGAAACCGAAGGCTTATCCCCTCGATGAGTACCTGGCGTTAATGCTGGGATTAGTTTTTCGGGTGCTGGCTCCGATGCGAAATCGGGACAAGATGCTGGCGTGTGTGGAGGGGATTGAGGCAATGAGTCGGGAGGAAGCGGCTTATTGGTTAGGCATGGCAATGCATCGTAAAAATCCCCGTCGGGTGCTGGCAGCGTTACGCTTGTTACTAACGGAGACCTGATAGCGGTATCGCACTCAATCTACATGGACGGGGAGAATCGCCATGATTCAAGCAGCAGTAGCGTCTGAGGTTTTATATCCTGACTCTGACGGCAAACCAATGGCAGATAACACGAAGCAATATCGTTGGATTGTCCGCCTGGTCACCAATCTGAAGCAACTGTTGCAAGGGCAAACGGCGTTTGTGGCAGGCGATCTGTTGTGGTATCCCATCCAGGTGGAGCAGCCCCCTGCCCCCTGCCAAGCACCCGATGTCATGGTGGTGCTGGGTCGTCCGGATGGCGATCGCGGCAGCTACAAGCAATGGGAAGAGAGCAACATTCCTCCCCAGGTTGTGTTTGAGATTATTTCTCCCAGCAATTCGGCGACGGAAATTTCCCAGAAACAAGGGTTTTATGACCGCCATCGGGTACTTGAAATGTTTTTCTATGACCCAGACAGTTTTGAGTTTTGGGGCTTGATTCGCCAAACAGCAGATGAACGCCCAACCTTGTTAACCCGCCTCAATCTGCCCTGGACCTCCCCAACCCTGGGAATTAAGTTCGATATGTTTGATGACGGCCTAGCTGTTTTCTACCCCAATGGAGAGCGGTTCAAAGACCCAGAAGAACTGTTTCAGGAACGGGACCAAGTTCGCCAAACGCTGGATCGGGCACGCACCAAACTCCGTGAACTCGGCATCGATCCAGACACATTAGAGTAATGAACTATGACCAAACGCCTGATTGAAGAGTGGTTGCCGATCGCAGAATTGAGCGAGGAAAGTGTGCGAGAGCGCCGCTCCATGACGGCTTTGCCCCCCATTTATTACTTGCATGTCTGGTGGGCACGGCGACCATTGGTAGCTTCACGGGCAGCCGTATTGGCATCGTTGTTGCCTGCGGACTGCGATCGCAAACAGTTCAAGCACATTCTTGGCATTCACGGAGATCCATTAAAGGCAAAACAGCGAATCGCTAAAGCAGACCGAGAGGGAGTTCGTCTAGGCGCAGATGCTTACGGTTATCCGCGCGCATTTAGTTACACCCCATCTAAACAAGACTTAGCATGGTTTAGAAATGAATCACAAAAGCTCAACATAGACGAGCCTAAAGTTCTAGATCCCACTGCTGGCGGTGGCAGCATCCCCTTTGAAAGCTTGCGGTTGGGTTGCGAAGTTTTAGCCAATGACTTAAATCCAGTTGCAGTACTGGTTCAAAGGGCAACCTATGAATGGCCAAGCCAATTTGGTAAAGAGGTTTTAGAAGAGTTTCAACGGCTAACGCCGGAATTTACCAGACGAGTACGGGAACGTTTAGCCTGGGCGTTTCCTGATGAACCAGATCCCAACTGCCGACCTAACGGTTATCTCTGGGCACGTACCATCCGCTGTCCCTACTGTGAAGGATTGATTCCTCTTTCTCCCAACTGGAAACTGGCTCCTAAGGGCACTGGTGTTCGTCTCTTGCCTCAACTTGGGTCTGGTGTTGGCGATCCTAACCGCATCTGCCAGTTTGAAATTGTTCACTTTGACAAAGACCATTCCGAAGGGACTGTCAAAGGAGGGGATGCTACTTGTCCTTATCCTGATTGTGGACGCGTGATCGAAGGGGATGAGATTAAGCGACAGGCACAGGTAGGTGGCATGGGAGAGCAATTATTCTGCATTGTTTACAAAACACGCATCGCCACCAAAACCAAAACAGGAAAGACTCGTGAAAAATGGGATCGAGGCTACCGTGTCCCTCGATCAGAGGATGATATTAACCCACGGATTCAACAGGTATTGGCAGAAAAGTTACCAGAATGGGAAGCTTTGGATTTTGTCCCTTCTGAAGAAATTCCTGTGGGGCATAAAACAGGCGATGGAACGGGACCTGGAACAGATTTACCTTTGAAACGTGGTGAAACTCATTGGAAATATATGTTTTCACCCCGCCAGTTACTCTGTCATGGTGTTAGCGTTGAAACCTTTCGTGAATTACTGGCAGAAGAGGAACGGAAACCTGATTATGCGGAAATAACGAAAGCTGCGTTGAGCTATCTAGGCTTGTCATTAGACAAGTTACGTGATTACAACTCCCGGCTAACTCGCTGGCATAGCAGCCGTGAAGTTATGGTGAATACTTTTGATAGTCACGACTTTGGATTCAAATGGTCATATGCAGAAATGGCACCCTTAATAATAGGTTTAGGCTATGATTGGGCGTTTGAACAAGTATCAAAGTGTATTAAGGAACTCCTTAAATTAACCGTACCTCAAATAACTAACGGTAATCACAATCTACCTCTTTTCCAAACCTCGCCTACATCCACTTCTGTCCGTCCTCCCATTTCCCTCACCTGCAAGTCAGGTGACTCTCTTGATCATTTAGGTGATGCCAGCGTAGATGCCGTAGTTCTCGACCCGCCTTACTACGACAACGTCATGTATGCAGAACTATCAGACTTTTTTTACGTCTGGCTTAAGCGCACCGCAGGTTATCTTTATCCAGAACTGTTCACTCGGCACCTCACGGATAAAGACAATGAAGCAGTCGCCAACCCCATTAAATTTAAGGGACAGAAAGGGGCAAAAGAATTAGCAAAACTGGACTATCAGGAACGGATGGCAGCTATCTTTACCGAGTGTCGGAGAGTGTTAAAGGCTGACGGCATCCTCACCTTAATGTTTACCCACAAAGCCACGGGTGCGTGGGATGCGCTGACTACAGGACTCATTAAAGCAGGGTTTGTTATCACAGCAAGCTGGCCCATCAATACCGAAGCCGAAGGTTCCCTCCACATCAAGGATAAATCTGCTGCCAACAGCACTATCTTTCTCGTCTGCCGTCCCCGCACCCAAACCCCAGACGATGCCATCCAGTACTGGGAAGACCTGGAACCTCTTGTTGCTCAGGCGGTTCTCAAACGGATTGGCGAATTCCAAACCGCTGGCATTCGGGGCGTTGATCTCTACCTGTCCTGTTTCGGTCCCGCTCTAGAAGTCTTCTCCCGCCACTGGCCCGTCAAACGGGGACAGCCCAAACTGCAAGTAGCCCCCGGCAAATCCAAACGCAGCAAAGCAAGCATTCTCGATACCGATCCCTACAGCGTCACCCCCGAAGATGCTCTGGAATCTGCTCGTCGGGAAGTAAAACGCTGGAAGCTGGAACAACTCACTAACGCCCAGCGAATTCACGAACTTGACCCCATCACCGAATGGTTCGTCCTCGCCTGGGATGCCTTCAAAGCCCCCCAGTTCCCCTACGATGAAGCGCTGCGGCTGGCGCGTGTCGTTGGTTTAGACATCGATCGTGAAGTCGTCAAAATCCTGGGTGAGAAAAAGAGCAGCGATGTCATCCTGTGGGACAGCGCCACCCGCGCCGCTAAAGGCACCCTCGGAGCCACCGACGGCAGCCGAGGACTAATCGATGCTATTCACCATGCCGCCTACCTGGGACGCACCCGCAATCTGGATGCCGCCCGCGAACTGCTCGACAAAAATGGCTTAAGCAAAGAACCTCGCTTCCTTGCTGCCCTGGAAGCAGTCCTGGAAGTTCTCCCGCCCTCCAAAGCCTACACTGGCTTCGACCCCGTCAAAGCCGCCATCCCCGCTGCCAGCGATTTTGAGGCACTAGAAAATCTGCGCCGATTGGCATTTAGAGAGCAGATCGATGAGCCGCAGCAACTCTCACTATGGGCAGAATCTTAAAATTATTAGCTAGGCTTCTCGAAGAATTTCAAACAGAGAATCAATTTCCTCTTCACCTTTATTTTCCTGTAAATAATACTCCATCTCATCTCCAGGGCTGGTCACAGCATCTCCCATATACTTTGCCTGAAGTTCATCTATATGAAATAAAAAGTCTTCAATCTCTGTGATGAAGTCTTGAATATTCAGCCCAAATTTTGAAGCCACCTTCCGTACTTCTGAATCAAATTCTTTAATCCCATCAACATTAATAATTTCATCTGCTTCAATCTCACTTATCTTCTTTCCGGCTTCTGAATGAACAAATTCTAAAAACTCACTAACTATGTAGTCAATTTCTTCATTCGATAATTCTGTCGGGAATTTATGATGAAAATCCCCCAAACCAATAAAACCATCAAGCATTTCATCGCGACCGAAGGCAGATATAGATTCAATAAAAAAGCTTTTTCCTAAAGCTATTACCTTTTGCCTGAGATCTTCGTTAATATATTTATTTGCATCTACGTGAACTATAAATTGAAGTAGTTCTTCCCCATCTCTAACAAATAATTCGGTTGTCAAAGAATCAACTAACTGTTCAACTATCCAATTACTAACAGAATGGGCTTCTACTATTCCACATTTATCCAGTTTATCTAAAAAGAATATTGCTCTCTCTTCCAAAGAAATAGAAGATTTCATCTTCACTATTCCTTTACCAGGCAACATTACATTATCTAGACGGCAAGATTCAGATTTGAACGTTCTTTTTACAGCACTTGAGAAATGAGCAAGCTGATCACCCTTTAAATCTTTCCTTATTGAATTAATAAAATTATTTTTTTCATCCCATAGTTTCTTCCATTGCTCGAAGAAGAGAACCGTCTCATATATTTCTTGAATTTCGATAACGTTATTAAGCAAATAGTTTGCAATAAAATCTTTTATTGAGGGATTGTGGAATTTGACAACTATAAAATTGTCAACCTTATTTGAAATGATAAAATTTCCCTCCAACTCTCTAAGGGATTTTCTGAACGTCAACGCGTCATAGCTGATAAAGTAAAGCTTTTGTTTATGATTACAAAAAGTTAGGAAGGCTTGCTCAAGATTTTCGATTAAAGTTTCGTCGGGTAAGCTCCATAGCAATAACAAAAGATATCTAGAATAGATTGAAATTTGATTTATGAAAGCATGTTCCCATATTCTGATGGGATTTTCCAAGTTTTTAATGAATTCAGAAATGTAGTTTGAGCTAGTAACATTTTTGCCTTCTAAATAAATAGTCATCCATTCAATTATCCGAGGGTTAAAGTTTGGATGATTAACAACCTTCATATAATTTTTTCCTTGGAGCACTGAATTCTTATAATCTTGACTTAGACCTGAAAAATATACATGATTAAACAATATTTTAGCCCGATCAAATTTTGTATAATCCGAAAGATTTATTACGTATTTGTAAACATCAAAATTTGAACTATAAAATTTTTCGTAAACAGCTTTAGCTTGATTAAGAATATACTCCCTTGTAGTAAGGATGAACTTTTTATTCTTTGAGCTTTTGATTGACTCAATGAATCGTAAAATATCATGCTCCTCATTCTTGTTAATTTTATGCTCGAGACTAGTCTGACCTAAAAAGTCATCATAGTAAAAAACCTGATTTTCCAATGAATTATAAACAGAAAATGCCTCACTAATGTTACTTGATATTTTTATGATGCTAAAGCCAAGCGATAGGAAGTGTACTAGTAAGATTTCTGCCAAAGTTGTTTTGCCAATCCCTGGTATTCCAGAAATGATGCAATAATTAGCCTCATCAATAATATTAATAGCTTTTACAAAGCTTTCGTTTTGAACATAAAATCTCAATTTCTTGGTTATATGTTCACGTTCAAATTCTGTCTGAGCAAAAATTGAGTTATTAAGAATTCTCTCAAGAACCGTTTGACTTGTTAACCAAAGTTTAAAATTTCGCTTCTCTATCTTTGGGAAAAGATTGATCAAATTATTTAAGTCATCCTTTCCATAAATATCACTAGGAGATAAACAGTAGGGAGTTAGCAGGGCTTTAAGCTCCTCCTTGTTCTGTGGAGTTAGCCCAACAGATGTTGCCAATATGTAGCGATAGGGCTTCAGCCTCTGGATTTTTTTCAATTCTTGTTGTTTCATCCGGTTATATAACTGACTATAACCAGATGCACTGTAGTGTTTGCACTGAACAATCACTCTTTTGTTTGGCTCCCGGCTATATCGCAGGTCAATACCGCTATCTCGTCCACTTTTAAAGCACTCCAATGTAAGCTGGAGCTCCTCTTGAAGAAGATCTCGTACAAGATCTTCAAAATCATAGGCAGACAAATTGGTAAAGTCATAATTAGCCATATATACTTACTACTTATTTAAGGAAAATACCAAGAGGCTTTTTTTGAGAAGATTATGAGCAGTTACTGAGATTAGTATTTCAATATCAACTAAAAGCTACAGGTGTGCTGTAAGCACATACATACTTTCGATTACATCTCCGTCTTTCTAAACTAACTTAAACAGCAAAGCAGACATAGCTAAAAAGATTGAGCATCATGTAGGAGAGCAATCATCCGTCTCTTAACTTGTATGCTATGTCTAAGCTAACTGACTCTTCCTGGAAAACCAAATATAGCCCTGACGGTGGCAGTATTGTCCAATCTTTCTACATCCCAGCACTGTGGTGCGCCAAACGCTACTGGCGCACCACCGGCTACTTCTCTGCTGCCGCCCTTTCCCTTGCTATGAGAGGGTTAGAAGGACTTATACAGAACCAGGGCACAATGCGGCTCTTAGTTGGATGCACCCTTAATCCTCCCGAAGTTGAAGCGATTCAAAAAGGAGAAGATCTCCGCAAACAAATACAGCACCATCTCGCCACAGTGCCCTTAGAGCCACCAGATGAGGCTGCCCGCAATGCCTTAGAGCTGCTTGCCTGGTTGATCCAGCATGAAATCCTCGAAGTTAAAGTCGCTATTCCCTGCGATGCTAAACGACGACCGATTTCCGATAACGTAATTTTTCACGAAAAAGCTGGAATCATCGAGGATGCTGATGGTAACCGGATTGCTTTCACAGGCAGCATTAACGAAACAGTGAATGGTTGGCTGCATAACTGGGAGAGTTTTCATGTCTTCACTAGTTGGGCAACACCGGACCACGTCGATGCCGAAGAAACCAGCTTTACAACCCTCTGGAGCGATCGCTCCCCCAATGCCTTTGTTGTCGATGTGCCCCAAGCAATGCGCGATCGCCTGCTCCAGTTTGCTCCCGTTGAAGGACAACGTCCCAGGCGTGTAGAAGAGGCAGGTGGACAGTACCGTGTTCCGCCCCCCGAAAAAACGAAACCGATACCAGAACCAGAGCCAACAGTCAATCCAAGGGCGATCGTCTGGAGCTACATTATGCAGGCTCCTCAGAGAGTGCCAGAAGGTGAAAGGGTTGGCGAAGCAACCAGTGCTGTTGCTCCCTGGCCCCACCAGGCTCGTGCCTTCAAACGGATGTGGGATCGCTGGCCTCCCAAATTACTGATCGCCGACGAAGTGGGATTGGGAAAAACCATCCAGGGAGGTTTGTTACTACGGCAGACCTGGTTGAGTGGTCGAGCCAAACGCATCCTGGTGATGGCACCTGCTGCTGTATTAAAGCAGTGGCAGGTGGAACTGCGGGAAAAATTTAACCTTAATTGGCCCATCTACGATGGCAAGGCTCTGCACTGGTATTCATCTCCTGGTTTTCAAGGATCACCCGTAAAGACTGTTAGCCGAGAAGACTGGCACAAAGAGCCATTTGTTCTTGTATCCAGCCATCTGATGCGCCGACGTGAACGTGCTCAAGAGCTGTTGGAGCAAGCAGATCCCTGGGATTTAGTTGTGTTAGACGAAGCCCACCATGCTCGGCGCAGCGGTGGTATACAAACCGGCAATCTGCAAGACAAGCGCCCCAATCGGCTATTATCGCTCATGCAGCGTCTTCGGAATCGGACTCAAGGTCTGGTGCTATTGACAGCAACCCCCATGCAAGTCGATCCGATCGAGGTTTGGGATTTGTTACAGCTCCTGGGACTACCCGCAGAATGGACCGCCGCCGATTTTCTACGTTTCTTTGAGCTAGCAGGTAAAGCCGCTCCTAGCCATGAGCAATTAGCTTACATGGCACGGTTGTTTCGGGCGATCGAACGGGATTTTGAACCCATCAGTGATGAGCTTGCTAAACGGCTAGCACCCAGACAAAGCAGTATCAAAGCAAAGAAGATTCTCCGTGCTCTCCGTTCTGAAGCAACCATTCCCCTGCGTCAGTTAGAAACGGACGAGCGGGAGGCAGCGGTGCATATCATGCAAGCTCATACCCCTGTTCGTACACTCATTTCCCGCCACACTCGAGAACTGCTACGTCAGTATTACAAAGCTGGCAAGATTTCGACTCGCATTGCTGAACGCAACGTCAATGATGTGTTCATTGACCTATCTTTAGCAGAACGTCAAGTCTACGATGCCGTTGAGGACTACATTGCCACAACTTACAACAATGCTGCTGCGGGCGATCGCAACGCAGTTGGCTTTGTCATGACCATTTATCGGCGGCGCTTGTCCAGCAGCTTTTATGCCTTGGCGCAAACTTTAGAAGACCGCCTAGCCAAACTACAAAGAAAACAACTCAATACTTCCTACCAGCGACCTCATCTTGAGGATGACCTCCCGGATGAGCAATTAATGGATGACATTCCCGATATTGAGGAAGCAGCGCAGTTAGAACTACAAGCTTTGAATTTGGAAGAATCGGTTGACCTTCAAGATTTGCTAGCAAAGGTGTCAGTGTTATCGATCGACACCAAAGCGCAACGGTTGAAAGGGCTACTGCTACAGCTTCAATCAGATGGTTATCGACAGGTGATTGTCTTTACCCAATTCACTGACACAATGGACTTTCTCCGGCAGGAAGTAACCAGTAGTTTAGGGTTGTCAGTCATCTGTTTCTCTGGGCGTGGAGGTGAAATTCAACAGAAGGACGGTAGCTGGCGTGTAATCAACCGGGAACAAACTAAACAGCGGTTCCGCAAAGGTGAAGCGGATATCATGCTCTGCACTGATGCGGCAGCTGAAGGGTTAAACTTCCAGTTCTGCGGTGCATTAATCAACTACGACATGCCCTGGAACCCAATGCGGGTCGAACAGCGCATTGGACGCATCGACCGCTTAGGACAATCGAATCCAGTCATTCGCATCTACAATCTCCACTATGAGAACACGGTTGAAACAGATGTCTATGTTGCCCTACAGGAACGCATTGAGTTCTTCCAAAAAGTCGTCGGTCGCTTGCAACCGATTTTGTCCCGACTTCCCAATGCCATCACCAACCTGGTTTTAAGCCGCAGTGAGGACCGGGAGCGAGATCGGCAGAATTTGCTGAATCAAATTGATGAAGAAGTTACCCAAGCACAACAACAAAGCTTCGACTTAGATGCCGTGACTGAAGAGAATTTAGATGAACCTGCTCGCCCTGAACCTGCATATTGCTTACAAGATTTAGAGCAGGTTGTAAAACGCGCTCACCTGCTACCACCTGGTATTAAGGTTGAGCGTACAGGCTCTAAGGATTTCGCCTACCTGGCTCCTGGCATGAGCAAAGCAGTACGCATCACCACAGACCCTGACTACTACGACCAGCATTCTGACAGCGTAGAACTTTGGTCCCCTGGTACCCCTTTGTTTCCAACGCAATCAGAATATAGTTCTCTTCTAGGTGTGACCAATCAGGAGTTCTATCAGACAATTAAGTCAGAGTAGCTACTTGGATCTCTGCTTTAAATAGGGTGTTGGTTGAACTCAGCGGAGCAGTCGCCCACTCCGCTGAGTTCAACTTAATGCTTACCCAGTCCCCAATTAGATTTGGTCAATGTTACTGTCATTCATACACGTTCTCTTTTACTAAACATTAGGCTAACTAAGGCAAAACTGTGCCCAAGACTCCTACCCTATTCCCTGAAGATGAAAACTATCTTGCTCTTTTGGATGGTCTGAAAAAGCGGATTCGCACAGCTCAGGTCAGGGCGGCATTAGCTGTTAACAAGGAACTAATCTTGTTGTACTGGCAGGTAGGTCGTGAGATTCTGGTGCGGCAACAGCAGCAAGGGTGGGGGAGCAAAGTAATAGAACGCCTGTCCAAAGACTTGAAACGGGAGTTTCCTCAAATGACAGGCTTTTCCTTGACTAACCTTAAATATATGCGAGCATTTGCCGAGGCTTATACTGAAGAAGAAATTAGCCAACGCTGCGTTGACCAATTGCCTTGGCGACACAACATTGCCTTGTTGGAAAAACTAAAGGACCGACAAGAACGCCTGTGGTATGCCCGGAAAGCTTTGGAAAATGGTTGGAGCCGGGACATTTTGGTCATGCAAATCGAAACCCGGTTATTCGAGCGGCAAGGCGGCGCTGTCACAAATTTTGCCCGCACTCTCCCTTCTCCCCAGTCCGATTTGGCACAGCAATTAGTCAAAGACCCTTACCATCTGGACTTCCTAACCCTAACCGAAGAAGCACAGGAACGGGAACTAGAAAAAGCTTTGGTAGAACATATTCGCGATTTCCTGCTGGAATTAGGGTTTGGCTTTGCTTTTTTGGGCAGTCAGTACCCGATTGAAGTGAGCGGCAAAGAATACAGAATTGATTTGCTGTTTTACCATGTGCCGCTGCATCGCTATGTGGTGATCGATTTGAAGATGGGGGAATTTGAGCCGCAACATTCGGGACAAATGAGCTTCTATGTAGCCGCCGTCGATAATTTGCTGCGATCAGAACGGGATGATCCAACCATTGGAATTATTTTGTGTAAATCAAAGGATCGGACGTTGGTTGAGTATGCCTTGCAAGGTAGCCATCAACCAATCGGGGTTTCTTCGTTCCAGTTAGAGTCGAAGCTTCCCCCCAACCTACAATCCAACTTACCGACTGTTGAACAGTTAGAAATGGAACTAGAAGCTGCTGTTACCGACCTGGGGGAAAAGGGGGAGTAGTTTGAGTGGATGGAAAGCGTAATCAGTTGATGATTTGCAGGATAGAATACCCCCATGATTATCACCGTAACCAGTTTCAAAGGTGGTGTTGGTAAGTCCACCACAGCAATTCATCTAGCCAACTACCTGGCGACTAAGCGCAATAAGACCGTATTGGCAGACGGAGATTTGAACCGCAGCGTAATTAACTGGTACGAGCGTGGTGGAGAAAAACTTCCGTTTGTCGTCTGTGATGGGGACTCGGTTCCCGATGATTACGATCATCTGGTGATTGATACCGCTGCTCGACCAACAGATAAAGAGTTAGTTGCCTTAGCTGACACTTCAGACCTGTTGGTGATCCCCTGTACACCAACCACCTTTTCCCTGGAAGCGACCATTAGCACCTTGGCGATTTTGTCCAGCGATCGCTATAAAATTCTGTTGACCGTTGTCCCCCCCAAACCTAGCCGGGAAGGGGATAAGGCATTGTCTGCCCTAAAAAAAGCAGAATTACCTGTATTCGATACCATGATTCGGCGGTTCTCAGTCTATCTGAAAGCCGAAAATATAGGGGTTCCGGTTTCAGACGTTAAAGATCCTAAATCAGCAGAAGCCTGGGCGGACTACACAGCCGTTGGGAAAGAAATTGCTAAGACGGTGAAGAAATGACCAACCTGGATAAAATCATTGCCGCAGCCCAAGCTAAACAAGGTCGGCAGGAAGAGCAAATTCAATTCAAAGTCCAAGACAGTACCTTGCCGCTAGCTCAGATTCAAACTCGACAGCAAGATACTCGCCCTCTGAATCTGAAGCACGTCGAGTCCCTAGCAGAATCGATCGCAGTCTTGGGCTTAATTGAACCATTGGTTATCGACAATCAAGGACGACTCCTGGCAGGTGGGCATCGCTTAGCAGCAATCAATCATTTGAAAGAAAGTCAGCCGGACAAATATCACAAGAATTTTCCCGGTGACCTCATCCCGATTCGGCGTTTGCCCTTCAGTGCCGATGAAGACCATGAACTGGCGTTACAAATTGAAGTTGCTGAGAATGAACAACGGCGAGATTATACACCGACTGAAGTAAGAGCAATAGCCGATCGCTTGCGTGAATCTGGCTATGTGGATGTGAAAGGTAGACCAAAGAAGGGGCAGAAGGCTTTGATGCCTGCGTTAGCTGTAGTCGTTGGCAAGCACCTGCGAACAATTCAACGGTATTTGGGAGATGATGAGCCTCAAGAAAAGGTGACAGAAAAAAGTACGACACGTGTCGTACTTTTGAAGCAAGCTTTATCTAGGTTGAATAAGTGGCAAGAGGAACAACCCCAAACTCCAGCAGAGAAAGATTTGCTTGAAAAATTACCAGAACTCGTTGAGCTAATCGAGAAAGTTTTAGATATATAGCAATGGAGGTTTCCACTGCCAGCAAACAGAGTTTTTGCTGATCTGCACACAGTCAATCACCTTTTAGCCGTTTTCCATATAGCAGTTTCTTGCTTGTTGTGTACTGCATTTTAAGGTTGCTGATTCCGCAAGTAGTGTGCTCCAGAAATGCCATCAACACTAATAGCTTGGAAGCAACTTTTCCCATATCCTTGCAAACCAAACGCAATCTTTTCTTAACTCCTTCTCTCCAAAGCGGCTGTGCGTCCCATCCTCTTGCTCATGGGTATTATTCAGCGAGACTTTAAAGTTATACCAATTTAAATTGAGTAGAAGGCAAATGATTTAGACTGAGAAGTAGTGTTTCAGACTCAGCCAATCGTGGGTGTTACCTCAATCGAAGTGAAGGAAAGTTTGGATGATTTAGCTTTGCAGTTACGTCAAGCGGAAAAAGCGAGTGCAAAGGAACGATTGCAAGTGCTGTACGGGCTCAAGCATGAAAACGCTCCCAGCATCAGTGTGATTGCGAAAGCGAACGGAAACATCGACACACGGAGCAAACGTGGTTATCGATGTACCGGGAGGGGGGCATCGAAGCGAGGTTAGAAGTTAGGAAATCACCTGGGGGTGTGCGAGTGATTCCACAAAGGGCGGAGGTGGATTTAGCGACTCGATTACAGGAAGCTGAACATGGAGTCCCCAGCTTGGGGGAGGGGCAGCGGTGGGGGGCAGTCTCCTGGGGGGGTTTCGCGGAGGAGATTGCGGATGCGAAGATGAGGAGGGGCGGCGGACAG
>NZ_JBXBCF010000023.1:0-6324 GCF_056784235.1 Kovacikia sp. CALU 1929 | reverse complement strand
TTGAACTTCGCCCTTTCATCCGCTTGACCAGGTCGCTCACTGATTTTGATGGCGGATACTCAATATGCAGATGCACATGATCCTTGCTGACTGCTCCTTTGAGAATTGTGACATCTTCTGCGTCACACACCTGGATAATCACTTCCCGGCATCGCTGTTGAATCTCACCTTTGAGCACCGCGTAGCGACACTTCGTTACCCAGACGATATTGACTGTAAACCGTGTAACCGTGTGACTTCCCCGTCGTTGTTCTGCCATGATGGTTTCTGTCACAGCTACCATCTTTGCAAATCTGCCTGAAGCCCTGGGAAATGTGTAGCAGCTAAAGCCTCCCACTAAAGTGGGTAGTTTTGACTAGCGTGCTGGGACAATAAATAACGTAACTGTCTGGCTTCTACACCCAGATATAACTCCAACTCCCCACTCCAACGCCAGCCATTAGAGTTGGGTGAAATTTGCTCATACCCATGCCCTACTAAACGAAATCCTTCAAACTCCAACGTTTCTGGTGAAAACCAGAAATACTCTGGTGTGCGGAATCGATCTTGATAAAGGGCTTTTTTGAGGGTTCGATCAGTGTTGGCTGTTGAGGTCGAGAGGAGTTCAATAATTAAGTTGGGGTAGTTGCCATCTTCTTCCCAAACGACCCAGGAATTACGGGGCTGCTTCTGGGTTTGTCTAACTAGAAAGAAGTCTGGACCTCTGAGGTCACGGTTTCTGAGCTGTTGACGGCTGAAGTAGATGGTGAGGTTGGCTCCAATGAAGAAATCGGTGCGATCGCGCCACAGAAATTCCAGGCAGGCGCCCAGAAGAGCCAGTTGAGCATAGTGGAGGGAACTTTCTATTTCTGGTTCGTCGCTTAAAAGCTGGCTACCATCAGGCATCATTGCCTCTAGTTGTTGAGCGGTTAACACCATTGGTTTGCCTTGCAATTACTTCTTAAAGTATGGGCGATCGCGATGCTTGAATTTGCGCCAAAACCATTGCCTACAGAGTGTCTGGGTCAATTCCGTGCTCCCACAGTTTTGTAAGTAGTTGCTCTCTTTGCCGTCGTTCATCTTCTACTTGCTGTTGAGCCTGCTCTGCTTGCTGTTGAGCCTGTTCTGCTGCCTCTTGGGGGGTAGAAACCAGTTCTCCTTCAAATGTGAAGTAACGCAATTGTCTTTTATGAACTCCTAGATAAAGTCCGAGTTGCTGACTCCACAACCACCCCTGTGAATTTAGTTACAGGGGTCGATATTGCCCACTAATCAGCGAAAATCCCTGAAGTTCTAGCGTTTCTGGATCAAACCAGAAATATTCGGAGGTACGGAAGATGTCTTGATAAAGTCGCTTCTTTAATCCGCGATCTATGCTTGCCGTACTATCGAACAAAATTTCTACAATGATATTTAGGATATTTGCCGCCTTCTGCCCACAACATCCAACTCTTACGAGGTTTACGCTCGGTATCTAGAACGACAAAAAAATCGGGACCACGAAAATCACGGGACTTGATTTGATCAGGGTTGAAGTAGATAGTGAGGTTGCCAGTGGCATAGAAATCGTTGCGATCGCGCCACAAGTACTCCAGGCATTGAATCAGCAGCACAATCTGCCGCAAGTGTAAATCGCTTTCCAAGGGCGGTTCATCGCTTTCTAAATCACTGGGTGGAAGGGGGATGTCCTCCCACGGCTCCTCTTGAAGGTTGAGGTCTTTGGCAAGGGACATATGCCAGTGGGGTTAATGTTGTCTGCCAGTTTAGTTGAAAGACAATAGCTACGTTGCGAAACTTCTATAGCGTTTCCTTTCTGGATGAGGTACATCTCATCTGTTTGAATCAAGGGTTCTAAAGCTATCCATGTACCTCACTGGGTTCAAAAACGCTATAGATTGCTCTACTTGTAAAGCAACCACAGTATCCATTCGTCGATTTCCAAGTCTTCCCTTACCACCGCTCAAATCAGTCATGACAAATATTTTGAGTTAACTGGCTTGTCCTCCTGCTGAATGATTCTGCTCAAACATCACGTTTAGCTAACCTCTAACCTTGGACTCCTGACTCCTGGCGGCTGACTTCTGTATGCTTATAGAGAGAGCAGAGGAAACATCATCATGCAGTCAGGTTGGCGGGTTGGCTCAATTTTCGGGATTCCCCTTTATATCGATCCTTCTTGGCTTATTGTGCTGGGTTTGGTGGCATTTCAGATGGGGTTGCCGTTACAAAGTAGTTTGGGGTTAACGGCGTATGCGATCGGCATTGTGATGTCGCTACTGTTGTTTGGCTCCGTGTTGTTGCATGAACTGGGGCATAGTCTGGTTGCGAAATCGCAGGGAATTAAGGTGAATGCCATTACCCTGTTTTTGTTCGGCGGCATTGCTTCTATTGATCAGGAATCGAAGACACCGGGGAAAGCGTTTCAGGTTGCGATCGCGGGTCCTTCTGTGAGTATTTCCCTCTTTATATTGTTGTTTGCTTTGTCGGTAGTGGTTCCAGTTGCACCGATTCCTTTGAAAGAACTCATCTGGACACTAGCAAGAATTAATTTGATTCTGGCACTGTTTAATCTGATTCCTGGACTGCCCTTGGATGGGGGACAGGTACTCAAAGCACTGGTCTGGAAGGTGACAGGTAGTCGGTTTAAGGGAGTGCACTGGGCAGCGACTTCAGGTAAATTGCTAGGGTGGTCGGCAATTATTTTGGGACTGTGGGCACTGTTTGTCTGGCAGTCCGGTTTAGGGCTTTGGATTGCTTTTCTGGGCTGGTTTGGGGTTCAAAATGCCAGCAGCTACGATCGCGTCACCGATCTTCAGGAAACGCTACTCAAGATTAAGGCAGGGGATGCCATGACCCGTGAGTTTCGGGTTGTGGATGCCGAGATCAGCCTGCGTCAGTTTGCCGATGAATATCTGCTGAATCCGGTCGGTCCTTCGGTCTATTTTGCGGCTTCGGATGGGCGTTACCGGGGCATGGTGATGGTCAACGACTTGAACGATATGGAGCGGAGTGAGTGGGAAACCCATGATCTGTACCGCATTATTCAACCGTTAGATCAAATTCCATCGGTGGAAGAAGGTAGTCGGTTAGTGGATGTGATCCAGATGATGGAAACCAGGCAAATTCCTCAGGTTACCGTTTTGTCACCTGCTGGCGCAGTTGCCGGAGTGATTGACCGGGGGGATGTGGTGCGGGCGATCGCAGAGCGGATGAATATCCCCATTCCCGAAACTGCGATTAAGCAAATTAAGGACGAAGGCACCTATCCACCAGGGTTTCAACTGGGGTCTCTGGCTCAAGCAGCCGCAGAGGCAGCGCTTCAGGAGCGTTCCCCTTCTACAGGGACTTGAGCAATAGTTGGCTGCATATAGTGACTGGCAATGAGGGCAATCATTAACCACCAGAGAGTATTAATTTCTGGACGGTAAATTACTGTGTCAAACAATCCGTGACCCAGCATACCAAACAGGGTCGCGATCGCTCCAATCAACCAGAACCCTTGACGGCTGGCAGCTTCTCGTAGCTGGGTCAGTTGTCTCCAACCGTGAACCACCGTAACCAATAGCAACCAGAGGAAGCAAGCCAAGCCAATGATCCCTGTCTCAACGGCGACTTCCAGGATCACGGAATAGGCACTCAACGCCGAAAAGCGGGGTCGCTGGTAAAGGGGGTAAATCCGGTTAAAGACTACGTTGCCGGGACCGATCCCCAGAATGGGACGGTCTTTGATCATTTCAATCACTGCCGTCCAGACATTAATCCGGAAGTTGTTGCTGCTGTCGCCGCGCCCAACAAACATACTACTGACGCGATCTCGCAGTGGCTCCACCACTAACACTGCCAGTACAATCGCCCCCATAAAGCCGCCCAAAACCAGGGGTAACGCCCAGATCCTCCAGAATTTGGGTAGGTAAATACTCCACCAGTAGATCAGGAGAAACAAAAGCACTACGCCTAAACAGACAAATCCGATCCAGGCTCCCCGGCTGTCTGTGAAATACAAACATGCCAGATTGATCCCTGTCATGAATAATGCCAGCAGTTTGGGACCCCAGTGCCGCCAAGCAAAGAACGCTACAATACCCAGCGCGATCGCAGGTAACAGGTAGCCCCCCAAGAGGTTGGGATTGCCGAGGTAGCTATACACCCGTCCCTTATTTGCCGTCTGAGAAGTGGGATCAACCCAGGTGGCAAGCTGCTTGACTCCGTAAATTCTCTGATAGATGCCATAGCTGCTAACCAACAGCGCCGTGTGTAAATATACCCCAATCACCCAGGAACGGATCCGGGGCGATCGCAGTATGCGCGCCATCAACGCAAACAGCAACAAGTACAGCGTCAGTTTAGACCAGCCCACAAACGCTGCACTCTTCACCGGAGACAGGGCAGTTGCGATCGTTGCGATACTCCAGTACAGCAGCACCAGCAAATGAATCGGAGTATTGGGTGACGGAAGATGGCTCACCAACGATAAAGCTGCTGCATCCCCGCCTCTGGTAGCTTGATTCGCATCGCCCTCATCATCCGATACCGTCAACAGCACCCAGTAAGCCCCACAGGCAACCAGCAATACCCCAATTAACGTACTGGAAATAAACGGTGCCAGCCCAAACACCAGGCAGACCAGGACTCCTCCAATCCAATCGGCATACTGCATCAGACGGCTACCTTTGCGCCAATTCCGCAGTAGCCCTACCAGGCGATGCAGGTAACTGGTACTCCACCACTGCTGGAGTGGCACCGTAGACAGCGTAAGCTGTTGCCAGAGAGAATTCATAGGCGATCGCAACTCCAAAGGGTCATCGGCTCATTTTAAAGGGGCGGCTCCCACTTTACCAAACCGTTCTCCGGAAAATACTGAGACCATTCGGTAATTACTGAAGGCGGGGAACATTTCCTCTGAAATTGTTTCTAGAATAGAAATAGGAGCCTGAGCTTCAGAGATGCGTGGTAAGAAGAATGATTTCTTCCAATCTCTAACTCCTAACTTCTAGCTCACGGCTCCTAGTCCCTCACTTCAATCAATCGATTGATTCCCTTATTTACCCAAGAGACTATCCTTATGGCTCAACGACTGAAGCGGTGGGAATCTCCCCGCCGGGAAGGACGAAATGATAAAGGCAAGGGCGGCTCTGCCCGTCAGCGTCAGAAACGCAAACAGTTCCAGGCACTACGCAAACGACTCAAAGATCAGTCCAGTCACCAGAATCACCACAGGGGAGGCAATGATGCCTCCCCTAATTTTTGCCCTGTCTTTTTGGCAGGGTACTAGGGCCTGTTTTAAAACCTTTTGGCATCATGGAGATAGTGCAGATGTACTGAGTAATTTCCATGATTCTCCCACCACAAAAGCAGATCCGTCGGGGTGAGATGACTGATCAGCAGTGGAATCAGATCAAGCCCCTGCTGCCCCCCCAAAAACCGCCTACTGGATGTCCTGCCAAAGACCATCGCACCATCATCAATGGCATCTTGTGGATTCTCAGAACGGGTGCCCCCTGGCGCGACTTGCCGAGTCGCGAGGGGTCGTGGTCAACTGTTTCTGGACGGTTTTACCACTGGCGCCAAATTGGTTTATGGCAGCAGATATTGAGCACCGTTGAGAGCCCAGCCGATGCCGAAGGTCAGCTCAAGTGGGCTATCCAGTTCGTAGATGGCAGTGTCATCCGTGCCCCCCAACAGGCGGCAGGGGCAAAACGGGGGGGCTAGACCCAGAGGCACCGCTCTCTGCCCTGGCGCAAGTCCAGATGCGGGAGGCGTTAGGACGCTCTCAAGGTGGCTTTACCACCAAAATTCATCGCCCTGGAGCAAGTACAGATTCGGGAGGCTTTAGGACGCTCTCAAGGTGGCTTTAGCACCAAAATTCATCGGCCCTGTGATGGCAACGGCTGACCGATCACGTTTCGACTGACCGTCGGCGAACGCCATGAAACGGTGGTCTTTGAGTCGTTGATGGGGCAAGGAGCGGTGAAACGCTCCGGAGCGGGACGACCTCGTTTGCGCCCGCAACGGGTGAGTGGGGACACAGGTGATAGTAGGGGCACAATTCGTCGCTATCTCCGACGGCGCGGCCTTCGCCTTACCAGTCCGCGCACAGACAACGAACGTCACAGAGGTAGGTTTGACACGTCTCTCTACCGTGAGCGCACCCGGGTGGAGCGATGTTTCAAACGATTGAAACAGGATCGTCGCATGGCAACTCGCTTGGAAAAGAAGGCTGAAAACTACCAAGCCCGGCTGACTCTAGCCTCGATCAGGATGTGGCGCTACTATTCAACCGGACCCGAGGGTCTGCCCCGCAAATTTCGCGAGGGTGAGGCCACGACAAGTGGTGCTGTCGATCGT